>JAQBPF010000154.1 GCA_028287665.1 Deinococcus sp.
CCTTCAAAATTCCCGACGATATTTCGAATGAGGTGGCGGCTATTTTTGACCCCTTCGGCAACGCCGTGCACACGGCTCTCAGCTTTGATCTGGTGGGTGAAGACGTGCTGATCACGGGCGCGGGGCCAATTGGCGTGATGGCGGCAGCGGTGGCCAAACATGCCGGAGCGCGGCAAGTGGTCGTGACCGATGTCAACGATTACCGGCTTGATCTGGCCCGCCAGATGGGCGCGACGCGGGCGGTGAATGTGGCCCGCGAGGACCTCTGGACGGTGGCGACCAGCGAACTCGGCATGACCGAGGGCTTTGACGTGGGCCTGGAGATGAGCGGCAGCAGCCCTGCCTTTGCCCAGATGGTCAGCGTGATGAACAACGGCGGCAAAATTGCCCTGCTGGGCATTCCGGCAGGCCGCGTGGACATCGACTGGAACGCCGTGATCTTCAAGATGCTGACCATCAAGGGCATCTATGGGCGCGAGATGTTTGAGACCTGGTACAAGATGGCCGCCCTGATTCAATCGGGCCTGGATCTGACACCGATTCTGACTCACCGCTTCGGCATAGACGACTTCCAGCAGGGCTTTGACGCCATGCTGAGTGGGCAGAGCGGGAAAGTGATTCTGGACTGGTAGTTGGGATGTACTCAATGTGGCGTGCGGTGACGCCACCACTAACCGGAGTCTTCAGCTCTGAGCAGGCTCAGCAACTGTTGGAGCAACTCGCCAGGAAGTGCAGGAAGGCGGCCTGTGAGTGATGGGAACGACAACCTGTCCATCCACCCAGTCTCGTCAAAAACTCAGACTGCACCTGGGTCTGATCTAACAGAAGATGTGCCCGCAGGCGAGCCATACCCCCGACACCACTTTTTCTGAGTGTGGTCATGTTAACCTGTAGGCCAAATGCTGGTGCTGTGGCGCTGGCTGTGAATCCTGAAGTCAAGGAATCTGATTGCCCCCCGCCCCAGCGCACCCACCAAGAGGCCAAGAGACACTGATATGACTGCACAAACAGACTATTACGAATTGCTGGGCGTGGCCCGCACCGCCGCCCCCGACGAGATCAAGAGTGCCTACCGCAAGCTGGCCCTCAAATTTCACCCCGACCGCAACAAGGAACCGGGCGCGGCCGAGCAGTTTGCCCGCATCAATGAGGCCTACGCCGTGCTGTCTGACGGCGAAAAACGGGCACACTACGACCGCTTCGGCAGTGCGCCGAGTAACGGCATGCCTGGAGGCGACCCCTTCGGCGGCATGGGCGGCGCAGGCTTCGATCCGATGGACATTTTTGAGCAGCTGTTTGGCGGCGCGGTGGGCGGGCGTGGCGGGCGGCGTGGCCCTGCACGCGGCGACGACCTGGAAACGGAAGCGCACGTGACGCTGCTTCAGGCGCGGGCAGGCGACGAGATCGAGGTGGACGTAGACCGCCTGACCACCTGCGAGCACTGTCAGGGCAACCGCAGCGAGCCTGGGGGCAAACCTCCCAAAACCTGCACCACCTGTAAGGGTGCGGGCGCGGTTCGGGCACAGGCCCGCACCATTTTTGGCGTGGTAGACACCCAGCAACCCTGCCCCACCTGCCGGGGAGAAGGCGTGCTGATTGAGGACCCCTGCACCGTGTGCCGGGGCCGGGGCCGCACGCTGAAGGCCGAGACCGTGAAAGTCAAACTGCCACGCGGCATAGACGAGGGCTACCGAATCCGCGTGTCGGGCATGGGCAACGAGGGGCCGGGGGGCAACGGCGACCTGTATGTGCATATCGAAATGGAGCGCCACCCCGAATTGCGCCGCGAGCAGGAACACCTGATCTATACCTCGCGCATCGGGTTTGCCAAAGCCGCGCTGGGCGGGCAGATTACCGTGCCCACGCTCGACGGCCCCCAGAACGTGGAGGTCAAGGCAGGCACGCAACACGGCGAACTTCACCGCCTGCGCGGGCAAGGGCTGCCCCGGTTGCAGGGGGCTGGCAACGGCGACCTGATCGTGGAATATGACGTGCAGGTGCCCAAACCCGCCCAACTGACTCCCGAAGCCCGCGAAGCGCTGCTGGCCTATGCCCGCGCTGTGGGCGACGAGGTGAACGATAAGCCGGAAGGGTTTTTTGACAAGGTAGGGAAAATTTTCAGGGGCGAGTGAAGTTCGATTCAGTAATGTTGTTCTGTTTGATTCGAGCAAAGCGAGTGGAAAACTACAGCTTCCAGAATGCCGTGGGCTTCCGGTGCTGTTCCGGGGGCCGACGCAATGGCCGGGAACGTGGATCGTGGAAAGGGAACCTATTCCCCAACCACGGTCCACGTTCTCCGTTCCACACCCCACGCTTCCCACACCCACACTTCTGGCCCTGTCACGCAGCGACGGACGGCTCCATTCGGCCACTCACGGTATGCTGCCTGCGACAAGCTCTGCCGATCATCTCGCCCCTTCTCTCCCCGCTCCTGGAGGATTTCACCGTGTCTTTGTTACGATCCAACCAATCTGACCGCCTGGCCAGAAGCCGCCGCACACCGCTGCTCGTGTTTGCAGGCCAGAGCAACCGCCCGCTGGCACAGGCCATCTGTGACAACCTCGGCGTTCCACTGGGGAACAGCAAAACCGAGAAATTTACCAACGATAACCTGATCGTGCATTACGAGGAGTCGCTGCGGGAAGGCGACGTGTTTATCGTGCAGACCTTCAGTACGCCCGTCAGCGACGCGATTATGGAACTGATGCTGATGATCGATGCGGCCAAAAGTGCCAGCGCAGGCCGCGTGACCGCCGTGATTCCTTATTACAGCTATGCCCGCAGCGACAAAAAAGACAGCCCCCGCATTTCCATCGCGGGCCGTCTGGTGGCCGATCTGCTTCAGGAAGCTGGTGCAGACCGGATTCTGATGATGACCCTGCACTCGCCGCAGGTTCACGGGTTCTTCAAGGTGCCCGTGGATCACCTGTCGGCAGACATCGTGCTGACGCAGCACTTCAAAAGCTGTGTGCCCAACGCGCATGAAGGCGTGGTTCTGGCCCCTGACGCGGGAAGCATCAAGCGGGCATCTCAGATTGCCCGCCGCCTCGATTCCGGCCTCGCCATGATCGACAAAGAGCGCATCAGCGATACCGAAGTCCGGCCCCGCGCCCTGATCGGTGAGGTGGAAGGCAAGACCGTATTTATCGTGGACGACGAGATCAGCACGGCGGGCAGCCTCGTGGAAACGGTGAATATCTGCCGCAACATGGGTGCAAAAGACGTGTATGTGGCCGTGACTCACGGCGTCTACACCGGCCCCGCCATAGAGCGAATCGCCGCGCTGGACGTGACGCAGGTGGCGAGTACCAACACGGTGCTGGTGCCCGAAAGCAAGATTCTGGCCGCAGGCGGCAAATTGGCCGTGCTGGACGTTGCACCGCTGTTTGCCAACGCGATTGCCAACATTCACACGGGCGAGAGCGTCAGCACGTTGTTCGAGTAATTCCGATTGAAAGCGCTGTCGTTTGGCGCTTCCATCCAACTGGAACGACTCGGAGAGCTGCGAAGCAGAGTCGGAACAGGTACGGGTTCCGGAAGAGAGAGCCGCCAGCGGTGGTTTCCCGATTGTGGTGGAATTGGATGGAAGCTGGATGGTGGACTGTGGCCAGGGGAACCCCCCAAGCCACGGTCCACGTTCTACATTCCTGCTTCCAACCGGTATTCTCCGCGTGCCAGCGCCTCTTTAACGCTCTCTACCAGCCGCGTCTGTTCGGGCCAGAAGAGGGCTGGAACCCGGTCCAGTGGATGCCATTCCAGCCGGAAACCGGGTTCCAGGGGCGGCTGGCCCACTTCACCCGTAACGCCGAGGCTGTAGCGGGTGACCTGCCAACGGGTGCGGGCGTAGTTCAGGCGTTCCAGTGTCCCCAGATCAGCCACCACACGCACGGCGTACAGTCCGGCTTCCTCGCGCAGTTCACGCATCAGCGCCTGCTCATGGGTTTCGCCTGCTTCTACGCCACCTTTGGGCAGTTGCGGGTAGTCACCGGGTTCGATGACCACCGCCAGAAGCCAGCCTGAATCACCGGGTTTCAAGACCACCACGCCCACGCTGGCCCGTTCGGGAATGGCCGGAGGGCGGGTATAAAACGTGGCGTCGGGTGGAGGGAGTTTCATGGGTAGAGCCTCCGGGTGCTGGGTCTAAGGGTTGAAGGTTTAAAGAAGGGCGACTCCAGCGCCAGTTGATCCAACTGCACGGCCTCTCACAGCGTGACCAAGCCATGCGGCGTTTCCAGCATCGCCCCCAATTCTGGCTGAGACGCTTCATAAACTTCCACTTCTCCAGCAAAGTTCAGCGCGTTCAACCAGGTCCGCAGGCGGTCAGGGTCGGGCGTGCCCAGACGCAGGGAGGCCAGGCGCACCCCCGCATCAGGCAGGCGCGTGGGTGGGGGCGGCGTGTGCCAGACGATCAGGCTGGGTTGTACGCCGCCGCCCGGCAAGCTTCCACTTTCGGGCACGGTCAGCGCCCAGCGGTTCTCACCCCGCGAAAGCTCCAAGACTTCTGGACTGGGTGGCAGGGCAGGCACGCTCGCCACCCAGTGAATCAGCACGGGGCCGTCCTCTAGCCTCTCCCGCAGTTCAGGGGTATCCAGCCCAAACCAGCGCGGGCGGGAAGGCACGGGGGCATGTGGGTTGATGGCGATGACCTCCAGATAAGCGTCCGGCCCCAGCGACAGCAGCGCGTTGTGCGTGCCGAACTGCTGGTGTTCGCCGCCGGGAGAGAGGGGCACGCCCAACCGCCCTTCCAGCCACGCCTGCCCCTCGGCCAGCGTGCGGGCGGCGATGACCAGATGATCCAGCGCGGCTGCCTTCATGCCTGCCTGCCCAGCAATACGCTGTGCGGCGCAGCAATTCGGCGGGAAAGGCTGCCCAGTGCGGCGAGTTGAATGCCCACGCCCCCTGGCGCAACCACCTGCAACGCGGCGGCGTCAGGGGCCACCAGTTGGATTCCCACCCCGAACGGCCCGATGGTCTGTACAGCGGCGGCTCCGGGTGAAATGGTCTGAAGGCC
>JAQBPF010000164.1 GCA_028287665.1 Deinococcus sp.
TGTGGGGCACAGTTTCTGTGATTCTGAGTGGGCAGGAACCGTCGTTGGAGCCTTTGCGCGGGCCGCTGCTGGAACTGTTGTCTTCCGCTTGATTCTGAGCCTCTTCCCGACCCGGTTTCCCATTTGACCCGCCGACCCCGCGCTAGCCTGAGGGCATGTCCGATTCTGTTCTCCCCATCCCCACCGACCGTCCCCGGCGGTTGCGGCGTTCTCCGGCGTTGCGGGCGCTGACCCGTGAAGTCACGCTGGCCCCGGCGCACCTGATCCACCCCATGTTCGTGCATGAGGAAGCGGCCAACACGCCCATTGCCACCATGCCGGGTGTGAGCCGCCACAGCCTGGACAGCGCCGTAGCGCAGGCGGGCGAGGCGTGGGCGCTCGGCATCCGCTCGGTCATCCTGTTCGGCATTCCGGGTCACAAAGACGCTCTGGGCACGCAGGCCTACGCCGACGAGGGCATCATTCAGCGGGCGGCGCGGGCCATCAAGGCGGCGCACCCCGACCTGACCGTGATCGCCGATACCTGCCTGTGCGAATACACCGACCACGGGCATTGCGGCCCACTGTGCGAGATCCGGCCCGATGAATGGACGGTGGACAACGATCCTTCCTTGGAACTCCTGGCGAAAACGGCGGTGTCCCAGGCGCGGGCGGGAGCCGATATCGTGGCTCCCAGCGCCATGATGGACGGCCAGGTGGCGGCGATCCGGGCGGCGCTGGATGCAGCGGGCTTCCCCCACATTCCGGTCATGAGTTACGCCGTGAAGTACGCCAGCGCCTATTACGGCCCCTTCCGCGAGGCAGCGGGCAGCACCCCCAGCGTGGGCGACCGGGCCACCTACCAGATGGATCCGGCAGGCGGCTACCGCGAGGCTCTGCGGGAAGCGCGGCTGGACGCGGCGCAGGGAGCCGATTATCTGATGGTCAAGCCTGCGCTGGCGTACCTGGATGTGCTGAAACTCCTGCGAGACAACTTTGATCTCCCGCTGGTCACCTATAATGTCAGCGGCGAATACGCGCTGATCAAGGCTGCCGCGCAACTCGGTTTTATGGATGAGCGCCGCACCGTGCTGGAAACCCTGACCGGAATGCGCCGTGCCGGGGCCGACGCCATCATCACCTATCACGCCCTGGACGCCGCCCGCTGGCTGCGTGAAGGATAACCATGTCTGTCACCAGAGAACAGAACAGCATCAACGACCCTATTCGCGTGGACTGGATTCCCACCGGCATCTGGCCCGGACGCCTCGGCCTGACCTTTGCGCCCGGCAAAAAAGGGACGAGTCTCTACCAGAACGGCGTGACCCACGCCCGCGACGTGGCCGAGGACATGCACACGCTGGCCCGTGACGGCGTGCAGGTGTTGGCCCCACTCATCGAGGATTTCGAGTTTGACATGCTGGGGATGGACGGTTATCACGCCGAAGCCGAAGCCCGCAGCATCCTGATCGCCGCCTGCCCGATAGTCGATCAGCACGCGCCCACAGATAAAATTGGCTTTGCCGCCTATATCGACGAATTGATGACGTACCTGCTGGATGGCCGCCGCGTGGTGGTGCATTGCCGGGGCGGATTGGGCCGGGCCGGGCTGGTGGCCGCCTGCCTGCTGGTGCAGGGTGGAATGCCCCCCAGAGAGGCTATTGCGCTGGTCCGCGCCACCCGCAGCCGCAACGCCATCGAGACGGCGGTGCAGGTGAGGTTTGTCGAAGAGTTTGGAGACTGAATCGGGCGAAGCGGGAACCAAATAAAGTGTGTGTTGCACAGAAACTTCGGCCCTCTTCGGAAAACCCGTTTGTGGAGTGCGACCTTTTTAGAAGAGTTGTCCGAATGACAGCCTCATATCAATTCTTGTGAGAAGTCCGGTTTAAAAGCTCTGCATTTCGGCTTTTTACCCGAACAGAGCGAGTGAGAAGGGGTACGGGCTGAAGAGAGGTGGAAGGACAGAGGGGAACTGTATTGATCAGCAGGGTCGCGTGTTCGAGAATCCTATGAAATCACGGCAGAGAGAAGATTCCTGACGCTTCTATGCTGCCCACTCCTCCCCGCCAGTTCCTCATTCGTTCGGTCAACAAACAACGGTGTAACCAACTAAGGCCGTTGACAGATGCTCCAGAACTCGGCGACTTGGTGTTTCAACGCGAGTGGCCCATTGACTCTTTCTGACCGACGAGAATCGCTCTTCGTCGGCTTTTTCTGATCTGAGAGCTGCGCTGCATTGGCAGGCTGTCCATCCGCACAGGAGAAGAGGGGAGGGGGATAGACACCAGTAGACACCTGTGCTTCACTGATGGCCACGAGTCCATTGAGGTGTGGGTCAACCGGTCACCCACCATTTGTTGTTGCGCTTCCTGTATGCCGCAAGGTATGACCAGTCGCTACCGTTTAGGTATCCTGCCTGTCAGAAAAATTTGATTGACTGACCTGTAAGTTTATTTTATGTACTCTGCCAGCTCATTAAGAATTCGCGCTCAGGTTAAGGAAGGTTTGCCATGTATCCACCGCGCCTCAACCGTCTATCGTCGTTTGTCTCTATCGGCCTGCTGTGCCTGGCTTCTTCCTGCCTAAACCGAGCCGAAGCTGCCAGTCCCAATACACTTCAGGGCAGCGGGACATTAAAGCTTGGATTTTCTACCAATACTCCAGGTCTGATCACTGTGGAAGGCGGTAAAATCACTGGCTTTGCCGTGGAACTGATGTCTCTGATTGGCAAGGAGATGAAGATCAAGTCGGTGACATGGAAAAAAGTGGCGACTCAGGATGCTCTGCTCAAAGATCTGGGAACCGGAGCCTTTGACGCCGTGTTTGACGCGCGGCTGCCTCAGGTCATCAGCGACATTGACCAGAGTGCGCCGCTGGGATGTACGGGGGGTGTATTGTTTGCCCGTCCCGGCGGCCCCAGCACACAGGCGGGCCTTAAAGGAAAAAGCATCGCCATGACGACGGATCACCCGTATTTCAACTATATTCGCAATCTTCCCTTTGAGAAAAAAGTGAACGTGTTTTCTTCATCCGATGCAGGTCTGCTGGGGTTCTTGCTGGGTTCGGTGGATGTACTGCTGCTCGACCGGTTCGATGCGCTCAAGATGTACAAGAAAGTCGGCCCCGAAAAATTGCAGGTCAGTCCTCTGCTGTGGAGCCAGCCTATGTATGTGGTCGTCACCACCGATCCTAAAAAAGAGGTGACGGCGGCCATCAATAAGGCGCTTGCCAAGCTTCAGGCCAACGGCACCTACGCCACCCTGAGCAAGAAATATTTTACTCAGGATGTGCGCTGCACGCAGTAATCCGGGATCCTTGTTGTTCCGGCTTATTCCGCTCGGATTGAAGGCCGCATACCAAAACCGCATTGTTTGCCTGTCCAGAGGACAGAGTTCATCCTTCCCCACCCCTTTGAGCTGGACTGAATGCCCCACAGTACGGCCTTCAGGTCGGCTTCCGCAGAGGCCAACCGGATTTCTAATGGTGTGCCCTGCCCATCATGCGTTTTACGGAATCTCCACTTCTCCTCGCCACCCCGCAGGCCGCTCCAGCAGCAGCTTCAGCGGGGTTTCGCCGTGCTTCAGCAGATAGGTCAGGAAATTCATTTCGCGTTCCTGGGGCGTGCCGCCCGGCAACAGATGGGCCTTCAGGCGGGTCAGTTGGCCGCTGCGGTCATTTTCCTGCCGGGCCAGTGCGCGGGTGGCCAGCGTTTGCAGGTGGGCAATCCGGGCGGTGGTGCGGGTGCGGGTGCGGGCAGCAGCGCCTCCCAGAGTCGGATCGAGGGCCGCGATTTCATCGGTCAGGGCGTGCAGATCGGCGTTCAGGGCGCTGAGGCGTTCGGCGGTCACGGCCCCGGCCTGGCGTTCCTGCGCCAATGAGCGGCCCAACACGCCTTCCGGGTCGGCCTGTACCTGCGCGGCATTGGCGTTCAGGCGGCGCAGCAGCCGGGCCACATTGGGTTCCAGCCACGTCACACTCAGGCGGGGCCACAGCAGCGGTTGCTGAAGCCCGTGCAGCGGGTACACCTCCTTGAGTTGTGCGCCGTAGGCAATCTCGCCGGGGCCAACCACGAAGGCGGCGGTGGGCAGCAGCGCGTCCTGCACGGTGGGCCGCAACCCTGCTGCCGGAGTCAGGCGCGAGGGGTCGGCGTCCAGCACCGCCAGCAGGTCGGCTTTGGTATAGCTGCGGGTGTCGGTGACAAAGGTTTTGCCGTCCAGCTTCAGCAGTCGGCGTTGGCCGTCGTCTTCCTCGATAAACAGGTTGGTGGCCCCCGCCGGGCGGCGCAGCTGCGGCACAAAGCCCCGGCGTTCCAGTGCGGCGGCGGCGGCCTCTATCCGGGCCGAGCTTTCCAGCGGACGCTCCAGTTCACGGGCCAGCGTGGGGGCCATCAGGCGGGCCAGCGCGGGGTGCAGAGGATCGAGTACCAGCAGCCCAGCCGGAGCCAGCAGGCCGTGAATCAGGCGGGCAAACACATCGGCGTAACTGCCGCCAGCCGCCAGCGCCCGTTCGATTCTTCCCCGCACAGCCGCCATATACTCCTGCGGAGCGTCAAAGGCGTCCAGCAGGGCCATCACCTGCGCTGTCCACTCGGCCCGCCACGGAATACGGCCCACAGGCACCCCTTCCGGCACATCCAGCGTCAGGTGGTGCAGGCGCTCCGAGTGATCTAGCAGCGTCGTGGAGGCCACTTCTGCCGCGTCGTGATCCTGGCTGGCAATCCAGTACACCGCCACCACAGGCACGTCCTCGGTGTGAAGTTCTCTTGCCAGGAGTGCTGCACCTGCGCCCTTATGCACGCTGTAGGCTGGCCCGGTCAACAGTCCGGCCTGCTGCCCGGTCACGACCACGCGGGAAGCCGGGTGCGCCAGGTGCGTCAGGGCCGCCTCTGAGTGGGCGTCCAGCGTGCCCAACTCCTGGTGGTAGGCCCGCAGCGCCGCCGCCAGTGCCGTACGGTCCAGCTCAGGCCGGGTTTCTGCCAGGGCCGCCGCCGTATCGCCCGCCTTCAGCCGGATAAATTCTGCCAATTCGCCTGCCCGGTAAGCTGTTGCCAAGTCTGCCGCCATCCGCTCTGCCTCTACTTTTTCACCGTTCGGGCCCTGTTGGTGCGTGCCAGACGGAAGAATCTTGAATTTAGACCCCAGGCCGCAGAGAGCGGTACAGGGTCAACCCATGCACGTTAAAGCACCGCAAAACTTAAAGCAACAAGAGGGAGAGAGTGGTTTGTAAGTGGGAGGGGCAATCGCTTTGCTCACTCACCCCTCTGCTGCGCAGCTCTACGAGTCCCAACCTGCCCCCTCAAGGGTGAGTAGCTAAAAGCACACGGTTCTGCCTCTTTGCAGTTTGCCCTCGCCCCTTGCGGGAGAGGGGCGCTGCCTGGCAGCGGGGTGAGGGGGCCACGTGTGGGCGAACCCGCCCCCTCACCCGTCCTACCGCAACGGCTCGCGCGTGGCCTGCTGCAAGCCGATGCGGTCGGTCAGAATAATTCGGCGGTAGCCCAGATCCAACAGGCCGCGTGTGCGGAAGTCGCCCAGCAATTTGGTAATCGTTTCGCGGGTGCTGCCCACCACATGCGCCAGATCCTGATGAGACACGCGCTCACGCAGGGCCAGTGTGCCGCCTTCGGGCCAGGGGCCTTCACGTTCGGCCAGGTTCAGCAGGGCCAACGCCAGGCGCTGAGACACTTCCAGAAAG
>JAQBPF010000179.1 GCA_028287665.1 Deinococcus sp.
CTGCCGCTGTACCGGGAAGAGACCGTGCCGGGCGCACTGGCCCTGCTGGAAGGACAGTGGCTGCCGCGCCTGCTGGGCCGCCAATTTGCAACACCCGAGGCCCTGGCTCTGACCCTGGCTCCTTACCGGGGCAACCGGATGGCCCGTGCCATGATCGAAATGGCCTTCTGGGACCTGTGGGCCAAACACCTCGAGTTGCCGCTGTGGCGGGTCCTGGGCGGGGTGCGCACCGAGGTTCCCGTGGGCATCAGCCTGGGCATTCAGGCCAGCACACAGGCCACCACCGACCTGGCCAACCGGGCCAGAGAAGACGGCTATCAGCGGGTCAAACTGAAGATCAAGCCCGGCTGGGACGAGCGGCCCGTTGCCGCCGTCCGGGAAGCACTTCCGGACATTCAGTTGACGGTGGATGCCAACAGCGCCTACTCGCTGGCCGATATCAGTGCTCTGCAGGCCCTGGACGCCTACAGACTGAAGTATCTGGAGCAGCCTCTGGCCTTTGACGACCTCGTGGATCACGCGGTCCTGCAAAGCCAATTGCGGACGCCCATCTGCCTGGATGAGAGCGTGACCAGCCTGCAAGACGCCCGTAAAGCCCTGGTGCTCGGCGCGGGCCGGGTGATCAATCTGAAAGTGGGGCGGGTGGGCGGCCATCTGGAAGCCCGGCGCATTCATGATCTGACCCTGGCGCACGGCGCGGCGGTGTGGTGCGGCGGCATGATGGAAACGGGCATTGGCCGGGCACACAACATCCACCTGTCGACGTTGGAGCATTTCACCCTGCCGGGCGACACCTCCAGTGCCAGCCGCTACTGGCAGCACGACATCATCCGCGAACCGTTGGAGGTCAACCGTGGCTGGATGCCTGTGCCCGAAGGCCCCGGTATCGGCGTCACCCTCGACCCCGAGGCCCTGAACCGGGTCACCCGCACCTGCCGCACCCTGGAGGCAGGACTGGCCCCGCACATCGATGACTTGCCGGAGCAACCCCCCAGCGACGAGGTGTATTGAGGCCACCGTGTCTGGAAGATGTGTCTTGAATTTGCCCGCCCACGTTCGGCCCTCCCTCTCCCCGCTGCCTTCCTCCTCAGGAGAATTCCCATGACCCAGACCTCCCGCCTTGCCGCTGTGCTGGCCGCCGCCCTGACCCTCACCGCCACCGCCACTGCCGCGCCCCGCACTCTGGCCCAGATCCAGGCCGCCGGAACGTTGCGGCTGGCCACCGAGGGAGCCTTTCCACCGTTCAACTTTTACCAACAAAAGGCCCTGGTCGGGTTCGAGGTCGATCTGGGCAATGCAGTCGGCAAGGCCCTGAACCTCAAGGTCGAATGGGTCGTGCAGCCCTTCGACGGCCTGTTGATCGGACTGAATCAGGGCCGCTACGACGCCGTGCTGGCCTCGCACGCCATCACGCCGGAGCGGCAAAAAGCCGTTGATTTCCTGAACCCTCACTACTGCTCGACGGTCAACATTGTGGCCAAAAAGGGTGGTCCGCTGACCCGCGCCGCGCTGGCGGGTAAAACCGTGGGAACCCAGATCGGCACGGCGCAAATTCCCATCCTGCAGGCCATTCCTAAGATTGGAGGGGTCAAAACGTTTCCCAATGATCCCGCAGTTCTGACGGCGCTGCAATCGGGCCGGGTGGACGCCTGGTCGAGCAACGGCCCCGTGGTGGCCTATATGCTCAAGCAGACCGGACAGCAGGACAAAATCCTGATCGGGGAAACCATCTCGAATGAGCGCAATGCAGGCGCGGTGGCCCGCAACAATGCTGCTCTGCGGGCCACCCTGAACAGCACCCTGGCGCGCCTGATGAGCGACGGCACCTATGCCAAGATCTCCAAGCAATGGTTCGGGCAGGACATCCGCTGCAAATGAAGCACCTGCCCGCAGACACCAGCCGCGTGCGGGAACTGCACGGCTCATCCGAACTCCTGAGCGCAGAAGACTTACAGTTGCAGGTCTGGGGCGGCTCGGAGCGCGACATTTTTCCGCGTGACGCGATGCGGGCCCTGGAACACATTGGTGGCCTGGTGGCCGGAGCCGTCTCGGCCGGGCAGGTGGTCGGCCTGGTGGTCGGGATGCCCACTGCCCGCCCCGAAGTGCAGCACTCGCATCTGCTGGCCGTGCATCCCGGTTGGCGCGGGACCGGGCTGGCCCTGGCCCTCAAACTCTTTCAGCGAGACTGGTGTGCGGCCCGGCAGATCACCCAGATCGAATGGACCTATGATCCTCTCCGCGCCCTGAATGCCCACTTCAATGTTCACCGTCTGGGGGCGGTGGTCAGCACCTACCTCACCGACTTTTACGGAGAAATGGGCGGCATCAACGCGGGCCTCCCGTCTGACCGAGCAGTGGCGGTCTGGACCCCTCAGCGGCTCACTCCACGCCATTTCGGCCCCGCTGCACTGCCTGCGCTCAACTGGCCGCAAGACGGTCAACCCCTCTCTGACCAGACCTGGACCGACCCCGCAGTTCGCCTGCATATTCCGCCTGATCTGGATGTCCTTTTACAAGACGACCCACCGGGCGCCCAGCGGTGGCGGCACTCCACGCGCGACCTGTTTCAGGAGGGGCTGAGACGAGGCTACCGGGCCACCGATTTTCTGAAAGGGGAAGCGCCCGCCTATGTGCTCACCCGTCCGGAGCCCACAGCTTCACCCGAACAGCCAAGCGCGGGGGCGGGCCGAGATGACAGTGCCCCAGGCGCCGATTCCTGAATTCGGAGCCTCTGTTGGTGGGCAGCCTGAGGCATTCTGGAGTTGTCTGAAGGTCAGGCCCGCTCGCCATTTTGGGCTGGAGGAGTGGCGGCCACGCGCATCAGGCTGTG
>JAQBPF010000208.1 GCA_028287665.1 Deinococcus sp.
GTGGTAAACAGTTCCAGCAACTCGCGGCTGAAGTTCTCGTTGGGCTTGCCGTTGCGGTTCTGATCGTTGTCGAGGTAACGCAGCATGGCGGGCGTGCGGGCGATGTCCAGCGCAAAGGCCGAGAAACTGGGGGTGGCCGCATGCCGCCGCAGCAGCGTGAGGTATTCCGTCAGAGCGGGGACGTTTTTGACCTTATCGGTACCGACGACAAAATGGTTGCTCCACAGCAGCGTCAGGCGTTCGCGCAGAGGGTGGGGGCCATACAGCATTTCAAACAACCAGCCCGCGCGGATCAGTTGCAGGCCCGCGCCGGGGGTGGCGGCCTGCATGGGGTCGAAGGGATTGCCGGGGGCCACAGCGCTGTCAAAACTGAGCAGTTCACGGGCCACAGTCTGGGCGTCACGGCCCACCAGCGCCCGAATCTGGGCATCGGTGGCCCCGAACGCGGTGCGCCTCAGCACATGCGCGGCGTCTTCGGCGGTCAGCGGGCGGGACAGAGGAATAAGGGTCATGAATGGCGGCTCCTGGAGGGCGGTGAGAAGGGTGACACGGACGGTTCTTACCTGTTGGAGTCAGCAGGCTCCGCAAAAGTTCCCAGCCCCGCTTCATCCACCTGCCGCACGTTCGCCAAGGCCGTTTTCAACGCAGATTCGGGCAGGTTGCCCACCAGCCACACGAAACGCACGCCCCCACGGCCCTGCACGCGCACCGAGGCCACGCCCACCGCCGGGCGCACATTGCGCGGGGCCACGATCAGGGCCAGTACATTCACGCCGTCCGACAACGTGATTTCGGTGCCACCCTGACCCTCGGCGCGGGCTCTGGCGGCCACAGGCGTAAAGCCAGCAGGCAGGCGCAGCCCCGGCAGGGCGGATTTCAGAACCGTGCCGAGGCCTGTGCCGGAAGGAAGTGGCTGCACAGGAACGCGGGCCAGCGTTCCATTCACCTTCAGGAAGGCGGCGCGGCGGGCCAGGGTGCCGTCGGGCATGCGTTCCTCGAAGGCCAGCGGCACATTCCATACCCGGTCTATCCACAGGCTCCAGCGGGCCGCCGCGCCCTGCCGGGGCGTCAGGTCAAAGCGCGTGCTGAGGCGGCCTGCGATGGCTTCCGAGTCACCCCGCGTGACTGTAAAATTGCGGGCCAGCAGCGCGGGACGGAACGGGACGGCGGGCAGGGCGTTGGCGGCGCGCGTGGGCGTGGTTCGGGGCGGAAAGAAGACGCTGACTTCCACCTGCCCGCGTGCCGTCCACTGGCGGGCCTGTTTGAGGGCGGCGGCCAGATCGTCGGCGTCGGTAGCGTGGGCGGTGCCGAGCAACAGCAAAGCCACAACAGGAAACAGCTTTACCATCCTTCCCCCAACGCATCCTGATAGACGGCATACGCGGCACTGGCGGGCAGATCAGCAGGCATCAGGGCGGGGCGCAACACGCCGACTCCGGCGATGACAGCGGCTGAGGCGAGGGCGGCGGCAATCCATGTTGCGGGTTTGTTGGGTGTGGCCCAGAGCGGGCGGGCAGGAGAGGCTGCAACCGCCTGAGCCTGTATTGCCTGAAGCTGCGTCAGCCTTGCCCGGTGGCCCACCAAGAACCGCTCTGCCGCCCCCGCGTCGGCCTCGTTCGGCTCTCTGGCCTGGGCAAACAGTGCGTCCAGTTCGGCGTCGCTCACATCTCTCTGTGGTTCAAACATGTCCGGCTCAAACTGACTCATGGGGTCACTCCTGTTCTGGTCAGCAGCACGCGCAAGGCGGCCCGCGCCCGGTTGATTCGGCTTTTCACGGTACCCAGTTCCGCGCCTGTCATCTCGGCAATTTCGGCGTACTCCAGCCCCGACAATTCGCGCAGGGCCAACGCCTCGCGCTGATCTGGTGGCAGCGTATGCATGGCGCGGGCGAGGCGTTCGCGCAGGTCGGTATTTTCTCCAGACAACGTCAGATTGTGCGGCGCGGCGGGCTCCAGCACCGATTCCAACGGCACAGGCTGGCGGGCCTTCAGCGCCCGCGTGCAGGCATTCAGGGCAATTCGGTGCAGCCAGGTGGAAAAGGCGGCCTCTGCCCGGAAGGTGTTCAGGCCACCGTGAACCGCGATAAACACGTCCTGCACCACGTCGTCTGCCGCGCCGGGGCCAACCATGCTGGCCGCCAAACGGTGAATGCGCGGCGCGTGGCGCGTGACTAACACCTCGAACGCCCCCTCGCTGCGCGGCCCCGGCTGCCGGAAGGCCTGCACCAGCGCCTCATCGGGCAAATGTTGGAGATCGGGAGAGTCATTCAAAGTCACCTCAGATGTTAGAGGCGGAGGGCAGGGGAAAAGTTCCAACCTGGGTGTGGGCACGTGGACCTTGGAACGTAGCAACAGCCGAATCACGATCCACTCTCCACACTCTCTCGTGTCTCCCGCACCCCTTCCCCCGTTACCATAGGGTCATGACCGCCCGCACGCTTTCGCCCTCTGCCGAGGATTACGTCAAACAGCTGTACGCCCTTGGCCTGAGCGGGCAAAAGGGCGGCGGCAAAGTCAGCACGCAGGCGTTGGCCGATGCGCTGGGCGTTGCGCCCGCCAGCGTGACCGGAATGCTGCGCAAGCTCAGCGAGCAGGGGTTGGTGTCTCACGCGCCGTATCAGGGTGCCCGCCTGACCGCCGAGGGCGAGCGCGTGGCGCTGGAAGTGCTGCGGCATCACCGCCTGCTGGAACTGTTTTTGCACCGCGCCCTGGGTGTGCCGCTGGACGAGGTTCATGAGGAAGCCGAGCGGCTGGAACACGCCCTGAGCGAGCGGCTGGAAGCCCGCATTGCCGCGTGGCTGGGCGACCCGACCCACGACCCGCACGGCGACCCGATTCCCACGCTGGCGGGCGAGGTGCCAGCACGCGCCGAGCGGCGGCTGTCTCAGCTGGCAGTAGGAGACGGCGGCATGGTGGCCCGCGTGCCAGACGGCGACGCCGAGCAGTTGCGGGCGCTGGTGGCGGCGGGCCTGACCCCCGGCGTTACCCTGCGCGTGCGAACAGTCGACGCGGCGCTGGGAACGCTGACCGTGGACATCGGCACAGAAGCCGATACTAGAGAAGCGGGGCATGTCCTGACGCTGGCGCTTGCTGTAGCGGCGCAGGTGCACGTTCATGCCGGAGCTGGTCTTGCTGAGTCTGGTCTGATCGGGCGGAAGGCCCCCGTTTGAAGAACGTTTTTAAGCAACAACTGGGGGCCGCGCACCTCGCCCTGACCTTCCTCACCACGTTGCCGCTGCCCCACGTGCAGCAGGTACAGGACGGCGATTTTGCGCGGGCCAGTGCCTATTACCCGCTGGCCGGGTACGCGGTGGGCGGCGTGGTGGCGCTGACGCTGTGGCTGCCGTTGCCCCTGCCCGACGGTGTGCGGGCGGCGTTGGCGGTGGGCGCGTGGCTACTTGTGACGGGAATGCTGCACTTTGACGGTCTGGTCGACAGCGCCGACGCCCTGTTTGCCATGAAAAGCCCGGAGCGCCGCCGAGAAATCATTCATGACGAGCATCTGGGCGCGTTTGGGCTGGCGACTGGTGCCC
>JAQBPF010000249.1 GCA_028287665.1 Deinococcus sp.
ACGGGCATGACCTCCAGCACGACTTTCGTTATTACCAGCCCATGCATCGGTGTCAAGGACTCGGCCTGCACCGAAGTTTGCCCGGTGGAATGCATCTACGACGCCGGGGATCAGTTCGTCATCCATCCCGAGGAATGCATTGTCTGCGGCGCTTGTGTGCCCGCCTGCCCCGTCAGCGCCATTTTTGAAGAACAGGACGTGCCCGCCGATCAATACAGCTTTATTGCCCGCAACCGCGTTCATTTTTCGCTCTGATGGGGTCACTCTGAGGCGGCGCTTTTTTGGTGTAGATCGGGCTGACTCTGAACAGGCTTGACCTGGGTCATGGCGTGGGGTGATCAGACCGTCCAGGCTACGGGCATGACCTCCAGCACGACTTTCGTTATTACCAGCCCATGCATCGGTGTCAAGGACTCGGCCTGCACCGAAGTCGTGGCAGCCGGAACGGTGCTGGCGCGGCAGGGAGACGCCGCCGAGGCTCTGTTTGTGGTGGAATCAGGAACGGTCCATGCGTCCAGCCTCGCGCCGGGTGGCCGGGAACTCACCCTGTTTGTGGCCGGAGCGCGGCAGGTGGCAGGCGGCAGCGAAGTCTTTTTGGACCGTGGGCCAGTGAATACAGCACGGCACGCAGCGACCCTGACTGCCCTCACGCCCGTGCGGGTGCTGAGCCTGCCTGCCTCTCAGGTCCGGCAGACTGTCTTTGCTTCCCCCGATCTTTCGCGGGCGCTGGTGGCGCATCTGGCCCGCCGAGAAGCCGAGTTGACGGCGCGAATGCAGCGGCTGGTGCTGACCGAACTGGGCGCACGCTTGGCCGCGTACCTGCTGGAACACGCCCAGTATGTCGGCTTTTCTCTGCCCACCAACAGCACCCTCGCCGCCGAACTGGGCAGCGTTCCCGAAGTGGTCAGCCGCAAACTGGGGGAATTTTACCGCCTGGGTCTGATCGCCCTGGAACGCCGAACCGTGCGCGTGACGGACGTGGCGCGGCTGCGGCAACTTGTGGGCTGAGCTTGGGAAATGGCCTGGACGAAGGGCGTGCCAGCGGAAACTCCAGGCGTCAGCCACACTGCGAAGGTTCTGGAATGCCGTCATCCTACGAAATTCAGATAGATTCCTGCCCCTTCCCCCTTTCGGCGGACGCCCTGCACACCCACACCCCTTAGCCTGCGTGCATGATGAGGGCCATGACCGCCCCGCCCTCCCTTCCCCCTACCTCCGCTCCCCGGCGCGGTGTGTGGCACAGGCTGTTTGCCGATGTGCTCGACCCCTACGCCTTCCGGGTGGCGCTGTATGTGTTGCTGGCGCTTCCGGCGGGCGGCCTGGTGTTGGGACTGTTGCTGGTGGGCGTGGTGGGCGGCGTACTGACCCTGGCACTGGTGGTCGGCGCGGCGCTGCTGCTGGGCGCACTGTGGCTGGTCGGCGGGCTGGCCGACGTGCAGCGCGTGCTGGCGGGGTTGCTGGGTGTGTCGTTCGTGCGGCCACCCCCGCCCCCGGCGTATCTGGGCGTGTGGCCGTGGGTACGGGCCACCCTTTCCGATCCGGCCACCTACCGGGCGCTGCTGTTTCATGTGGTGCAGTTGCCGTTGGCGGCGCTGTGCTGGGTGGTGCTGGGCACACTGCTGGCCTTGACGCTGGGCGCACTGGCCTCGCCGCTGTGGTGGCTGCACCCGCCGCTGTTTCCGCTGGTCTGGAGAGATTCCACCGTGACGCCGGAATGGCCTGTGGTGGCCGGACTGCTGATCCTCGGGTCTGGCAGCCTGCTGGTGCTGGGCGGCGTACTGAACCTGATGGGCCGGATGTGGACGCGCCTGACTCTGGCCCTCCTGGGCGGAGATATGGGCTATGAGGCTGCGCGGCGAGAAGTGATGGCGCTGCGGCGGGCGGCGGGCCGGGTGGCGCTGGGCGACGATCTGGAGGCGACTCTGGCTGATCTGGCTGTGCAGGCAAGGCTGGCGAGTACGGCACAGGCGGTGGCGCTGCTGGCCCCCGATGGCACCTCCAGAGCGTCGAGCGGCACGGCTCCGGCAGAATGGTTTCAGGAGTTTGGGGCAGCACAGCCCGATCAGCCTGCGCCCGCGCTCCAGGGCGAGGCCGATGTGCGCTACACGGCAGGCGGGGCCACATTGGTGTCCTTTCCGGTGTCGCTGCCCCCCTCTGCTGAGGTATTGGACGGCGGCACTCTGCGGGCCGTCTATACCCCCGGTACGCGCCCCAGCCCCGATGAACTGGCGTTTTTGCTGAGCATTGCCGACCATGCCGGAACCGCCCTGCACGCCGCCCAGCTGATCGAGCGGGCAGGCACGCGGGCCGGAGAACAGGAACGCGCAAGGCTGGCCCGCGAACTGCACGACAGCGTGGCGCAGGCACTCTACGGCATCACGCTGGGGGCCAAAACGGCCCGCGCCACCCTGGACCGCGATACCGAAAAAGCCCGCGCCAGCCTGGATTACACCATTCGCCTGGCCGAGGGCGGAGTATCAGAGATGAAGGCCCTGCTCTTCAGCCTGCGCCCCGACGCGCTGGAGGAAGGCGGGCTGGTGGCCGCCCTGACCGGACACGCCCAGGCGATGGAAGCCCGGCACGGCCTGACCGTGTTTGCTGATCTGCCCGCCGAACCTCACCTGACGCCTGATGCCCAGGCGGCTGCCTACCGCGTGGCGCAGGAAGCCCTGCACAACGTGGTCAAGCACGCCCGCGCCCATCAGGTGTGGCTGAGTGTGCAGCAGGCAGGCGGCTGGGTCACACTGATGGTGCGCGACGATGGGCGCGGATTTAACCCGGAAGAACAGGGGCGGGGAACCCTGGGCCAGCGCAGCATGCGCGAGCGGGCGGTGGGCGCGGGCGGCACGCTGGAGGTGCGGAGCGTGCGGGCCACAGATTCAGGAACAGAGTCGGGAACAACAGTGACGTTGCGTTTGCCCGCCGCCCCCGCTGAACCCATAGCCGCTGCCGTGCTGACCGGGGCGCAATCGTGACCCGCCCCCACTCCACCAACCAACGCACCTCCAACCAGACCGGACAACCCATTCCGCCCGTGCTGGCGCGGATGGCGCTGGGGCTGGGCCTGGCCGTGTTGGGCGGCACGCTGGCCTGGAATACGGTCACGGTGCGGCCCACTCCCGGCCTGCGCGGCAGCCTCACGCCCATCAATGTTTCGCAGGACGGGGTGGCGGCGGCGGCAGTCCGGCTGGAAGGCGACCGAACCGACCTCCGGCTGGACGCTCTGGCCCCTGGCAGCGCCGACTTGTTGGGCGGCACGGCCACGCACCGCACCCGCAATCCGGTCAGTGTCGAAAGCTCGCGCACGGGCGGCACACTGGGAGCCTCTGGCCTGAAGGGGGCTACCATGACCGCCGCCGTGACCTTGAACGTGCAGCCGCTTCAGCGGGGTGTGGCCGTCACCGGGGGGCCAGAGCCGCTGCAACACCGCCTAGACCTGCGCCTGAGCCGGGGCGTGCCCATTACCCTTACCACGCGCACGGTCACGGGCGACCAAACCCTAGACCTCAGTGCCCTGAGACTGCGTGCTCTGACCACCCGCACCACCTTCGGCAAGCTGAGCATTACGCTCCCAGCGCGGCAAAGTGGCCCACTGTCTATCGTGAGTGCTGCCGGAAGCGTTACCGTGCTGGCCCCCACCGGAGCCCGGCCCGAGGCCCTGCGCGTGAATGCCGATGGTGGCAATCTGGCCCTGAATCTGGGTGCGGCGCGGGTGCAGACGCTGAGTGTGGGCGCGTCGGGCGGCAGCGTGCGCCTGACGCTGCCGCAATCGGGGCGCAGCAGTGTGAACGCCGGGCGGGGCAACGTGACCGTGAGTGTGCGCCCCGGCACACGCGGCAGCCTGGATATTCGCGCAGGCGCGGGCCGGGTGCTGTTACGCGTGCCGCAATCCCTCAGCCTGCGTGTGCGCTTTACCGACCGCGATCCGCTGGTGCTGCCGTTGCCTGCGCCAACCTTGCCCCGTGCCTCAGCACAGGAGGAAGCGCCAGCAGAGAACACGGTGACAGGGGAGACGGGGCCACCAGATACCGCCCCCACAGAAACGCCGCCGCCCTTCATTCCTCCCGCACTGGACGTGTTTGTAGACGCGCCCGCCACAGCTTTTGCGCTGGCTTACACCGACGCCGAGCCACGTTCCGACTCCACCTCAATCCCAGACAGCCCCGCTCCAGA
>JAQBPF010000220.1 GCA_028287665.1 Deinococcus sp.
TGACTGGGTTCTTACCTTTAATACAGGGGCCGCCTGGAGCCTGTTCAGTGGCTCGGCACTTCCGCTGGCACTGGGCCGCCTGCTGGTCGGTCTGGGAATTCTGGGATACATCACCTTCCGGCCACAGACCCGCTTTGTGACTGTGGTGCTGAGCCTGATCTCTGCCGGAGCGATTGGGAACGCTCTGGACGGCATTCGACTGGGGAAGGTCACCGACATGATCCACTCGCCTGCGCTCAGTGCCGTGACGCGCGCGCTGAATGCTGGCGACTTTCCTATCTTCAATATCGCTGACAGTTGCGTGGTCGGCGGCACCTTGCTGCTGCTCGTAGGGACCTTTATCACCGACCGCAAACCGAAACTCTAGGAGCACTTCTCCGAAGTACGGCCCCGTCGGCACCGCACCGCCGATGCCTCCATTCTGCGTCCTGCTCACGCCATTCTTCTTCCAAATGCTCTAGCAGCAACTTGATACAGGCAACCTAAAAAGCCGCTGCCCCCATCCAGAGAGGACAGGGGCAGCGGTCAGTGCTGGTCGGAGCTTAGATCAGGCTCTTGCGGCACTTGGTGCACACGCGCAGGCGCAGGCTGACGCCAGCACGAGTCACGGTGAGGGGCTGCAGGTTAGGAACCTGACGGGTTTTGGTGACGCCGGTGACTTTACGGCCTACGCCGCCTGCCGCACGGGCCTTACCACGGCGCACTACAGAGTTGACGACAATCGGCCCTTTGCCGCACACTTCGCATACTTTTGACATGTTGGTCGCTCCTTCTTGAGTCTGGTTCCGCTGCACTGCCCGCAGGCCGCGCCCCATTTTGGAGCGTCCGCCACGCCGGGCGGGAACAGACAAGCCTTACGAATGTAGCACATCTAAAATGGGCAAGATAAGCCTTGCCGGGACTGGCGGACCATGCCCCCGGAGACCACCACACCAACACAAGAATAAGACCCAAAAAAACCGGACACCACTGGGGCGTCCGGCTGGAAAGGGCGAGGCTACGGTTAGCGCAAGACCCGCAGGGCCTTCAAAATGGCAATCAAGACAACACTGCCGACGACGCCCCAAACGATGCTCCAGAAGCTGAAGCCGTTTCCGGCGACGGTGCCGCCCACATTCAGCAAGTTGCCGAAAATGAACTGCGCGAGGATGCTGCCGACGATACCGATCAGGATGTTCGCCACTGCACCTTGCTGAGCATTGGTTTTCATGATGAGACTTGCGAGCCACCCGCAGAGGGCACCTACCAGAATAGTGATGATCCAACTCATGTTCTTACCTCCTGG
Source organism: Deinococcus sp. (assembly GCA_028287665.1). Lineage (GTDB taxonomy): Bacteria > Deinococcota > Deinococci > Deinococcales > Deinococcaceae > Deinococcus. Next base: position 1,286 of record JAQBPF010000220.1, read on the forward strand.
ACGTTGGGTTTCAACGATGGTCGCTTCTGAGGTGAAGCCGTTGTGGGATGAGCATGAGACGCAGGCCCCCCCGTCAGTGTAGCCAAGCACACCTTCTCAAGGCTGGCCCAACACCGGGTAAGCACCAGCCAAACCGCCGTTTAAGCTGAGCTATGCAAATGGCGGCCAGCACGCTCATCTCTGACTTCCAGCTGATGTTCAGGCGGCCAGTTGAGAGCTGCTGACCGCACCTGTCTTGCCCCCCTGCTGACGCCTGGGCAGATGCACCGCTAGCATGGACAGACTTGACCCGCCCGCCCATCTGGGGTGCGGCGGCGCGGAGGACACTGAACCCTATGCCCGGACTACTCGAACGCTACCGTGATTTCCTGCCTGTGACCGACAGGACGCCCGCCCTCAGCCTGCATGAAGGCAGCACACCGCTGATTCACGCGCCAGCCCTGAGCAAACTGCTGGATATAGAGCTGTTTTTGAAGTACGAGGGCTTGAATCCCACCGGCAGCTTTAAGGACCGGGGCATGGTGATGGCCGTTGCCAAAGCCGTAGAAGACGGCGCAGACACCGTGATCTGCGCCAGCACAGGCAATACCAGCGCCGCCGCCGCTGCCTACGCCGCCCGCAGTGGCCTGCGCTGCATCGTGCTGATTCCTGACGGCAACATTGCGCTGGGCAAACTGGCGCAGGCCGTGGCCTATGGGGCGCAGATCGTGGCGATCAACGGCAACTTCGACGCCGCCCTGAGTCTGGTGCAGCAGATCAGCCGGGAACACCCCATTGCCCTCGTGAACAGCGTGAACCCCTACCGCCTTCAGGGACAGAAGACGGCAGCTTTTGAAATTGTGGACGAACTGGGCGCAGCTCCCGATATTCTGGCCCTGCCCGTGGGCAACGCCGGAAACATCAGCGCGTACTGGATGGGTTTCCGCGAATACCGCACGCGGGGCGTCACCGATACGTTGCCGCGCATGTGGGGCTTTCAGGCAGCGGGCGCGGCTCCTCTGGCGCGTGGGCTGGACCGGGTGGACAACCCCGAAACGCTGGCCACGGCCATTCGGATCGGCGCACCGGCCAGTGCCCACCTGGCCAAGGCAGCGGTCAGCGAGAGCGGCGGCCTGTTCGATATGGCCACCGACGACGAAATCATGGACGCCTACTTTCAGATTGCCCGCGAAGGTGTGTTCTGCGAGCCTGCCAGCGCCACTCCGGTTGCAGGCCTGCTGAAGCTGCACGCCGCCGGAAAACTGAAGCCAGGATCGCGTGTGGTGGCGGTTCTGACGGGCAACGGCCTGAAAGACCCCAACAACGCGATGCGGAACATGGCCGCGCCTGTGGCGGTGGGAGCCGACATGCAGAGCGTGCTGGCGACTATTCTCTGAAAATGGGTCAGTGGTTAGCGGGGAGTGATGAGCAGGAAGGACACGGAACAGAACGGAGACCGTGGATCGTGGACAAGACCGGCTGGAACACTGGAATTCTGGTGTCCGGGTGACGGGATTCACTGATCGTGCGCCCGCCAGCAGCGCCAATCTGGGGCCGGGATTCGATAGCCTGGGCCTGAGCGTGCCGCTGTACACCACCTTGCGCGTGACGCCGCAGACCGTGACTGAAGTGGTGCCGATGGGCGCGGGGCTGGACGGCACACCGCACGACGAGAGCAACTACGTGTACAAGGCTATGCTGCTGGCCGCCAAACGTGCGGGCCAACCCTTGCCACACGCCCGCATAGAAATTGAGTCCGATGTGCCGCTGGCGCGTGGCCTGGGCAGCAGCGCCGCCGCACTGGTGGCCGGAATTGTGGCGGGCAACGAACTGCTGGGCAACCCTCTGACGCCCGAAGTTGTGCTGGACGTGGCGGCGCGGGAAGAAGGCCACCCCGACAATGTCGCTCCGGCGCTGTTCGGCGGCATCGTGGTGGCGACGCTGGACAAGTTGGGCACGCATTATGTGCGACTCGACCCGCCCGCGCATCTGGCCGTCACGGTGTTGATCCCCGACTTCGAGTTATCGACGACTAAGGCCCGCGCCGTATTGCCCAAGGAATACAGCCGCGCCGACGCCGTACACGCCCTCTCTCACGCCGCATTGCTGGCGGCGGCCCTGAGCGTGGGCCGACTGGATCTGCTGCGCCACGCCATGCAGG
>JAQBPF010000223.1 GCA_028287665.1 Deinococcus sp.
GGTGGCAGGTCAGCTGGCGGGTGTCCTGATGAAACCGCAGCGGCACGTCGCAGTTGCGGCACTGCGGTACATGCTCGCAGGTGGGGCAGCGCAGCAGCGCGGAATAGCCACGCCGGGGCGCAAGCAGGGCTGCCTGTCTGCCACGCTCGTGGACCTGACGGAGCAACCGCACCAGGTCATGACTGAGCGGATAGCCGAGGTCGGCGGGCGTGAGGTGGGTGCTGCTCAGCGGCCCCAGTTCGGCCTGTTCGGGCGGGTTGGCATAGTCCACCACATGCACGCGGGCACGCGGCGGGGGCAGCACGGCCCCCACGTAAGGCACACTTTCGGCGGCGGGCGCGGCTCCGACCATTGCCAGTGCGGCGTCGTGCGCGGCGGCCACCCGTGCGGCCACATCGGGCACGAAGGCCCGCGATCCGGCCTGCAATTTGTGCGCGTCGCTCCCTTCCTCCAGCACCACGATCAGGGCAGGGTCGTGCAGGGGCGCGGTCAGGGCCAGGTAAGAACCGATCACCAGCCGCGCCTCACCGCTGCCGATCAGGGCCCAACTGTGCGCCCGCTGCACGTCGCTCAGGTGCCCACTGATCTGGATGGCCCGCGTGCCCGCCGCCTCTGCCAGCCCCGACAGGTGTTCCCAGGCCCGGCGCAGGGTGGCGTGGTCGGGGGCCAGCACCAGCACGCCGCGCCCCTGGGTCAGCAGGCGGCCAATGCGCGGGGCCAGCGTGCGGGCGCGGCTGGCAGGCCGACCACCGTGTAAGCGCCACACCGGAGCCTCAGGGAGCAGGTCGGGGTCAGGCGCTCTGGGCGGGCCAGTGGGGGTCGGCGCGGGCAACAGGGGCGGCGGGGCAGGCCGCCGCACGGTATCGGCCCAGCCTCTGGCGGCCAGAGTGCCCGCTGCCGTGGGCGTCAGATTCACTCCCGCCAACGATGCGCCATTGGCCCAGGCCGTCAGCGAATCCACCGGGCCGTAGTCTTGCAGCCACGTCCAGGCAGCAGGCGGCGGCGCGAGTTCGGGCACGTAAGCTGCCGCGCCCGCGTTCAGCAGCGCAGTGACAGCGGCGGCACTCACGCCCGCACCTTTGGCCCACCCGCTCAGGCTGGATTGGGGTTCGTGGGCGACCAGCCAGTGCCAGGCCGGGGGGGCCTCCCGCTCCTGTTGCACGGCCCGCGTGCCACCCTTGGCTGTCACGCCGTTCAGCACGCCCGCGCCGACGCCTGTGGCGTGCGCCCATTCGCTCAGACTTCGCACCGGGCCATTGGCATTCAGCCAGCCCCACGCGCCCGACTGTTTGGGGGTCAGGGCTGCCGGATCGGGCGGGAGCACAGCTTCCAGCCACGTTTCTACTCGCACGCTGGCGTCGGCCTGTGCCCAGGGTTCAGCCCTCAGCAGGGTGGTCAGGCGGCTGGTCTGCGGCACGTCTTCCAGCGCCCGTGCCTGCACCACGCCGCGCATTTTGGGTGTCAGGCGGAAGGCTTCCTCCAGCAGCCCCTGTTCCCGAATGGCGTCCAGCAGAGTGGGGGCAAATGCGGAGGCATCGGCCCACGCCAGTCCCGGCACCTTGCGCCCAAAGACCGAGAGGTCGGCGTCCTTCACGGCCCGCACGCGGTGGTCGTAGGTGGCGTCCCAGCCCACGCCCAGCAGGTCGCCCCACACCAACCCGGCGGGCAACTGGGCATCTGCCGCCCAACCGCCAATTCCAGCGGCGGTGGCAGCGGGCACCCAGGGTTGTTCGGGAGAGTCCAGCACCGTCACGACCTCGCGCACCCGGTGGGCACTGACCGGATTGCCCACGCCCACCACCAGCCCCACCGTCAGTTCTCCGCGCCAGGGCACCAGCACGCGGCAGCCCAGCGGAATTGGCCCAGTCCAGCCGTGTGGTACAGCAAAATCCAGCGCCGGAACAGGCAGCGGCACCGCCACCAGCCACGGCGTCAGAGAGGAAGCGGCGGGCGGCGTCACACCTTTCAGGCTAGCGCGGCGGCGGTTTGCCAAAGTGGGAGGGGGCTACAGACAGGGGCGAGGGAGAGGGTTTGCAGCCTGACGGCCTCCTCTGTAGCTCTCGTTTCGTCTTGTGCCCCGCCTGCTGTCAAGGCAGCGCCAGAACGCTTCATCCAGACCGACGTTGATGTTCAGGTCACAGGCACACCACAGGTCAGCGCGTTTCTGATCTCCCAGGCGTTACCCTGCCGGGCGTGTCTGCTCCCCGCGCTCTGCCCACGCCTGCCCCTGCCGCCGCGCCCTCTGCCCGCTCCGGCGTGCTGCTGTCGCTGCTGTCTGCCCTCAGCTTCAGCACGCTGGGCATCTGGGGCAAGCTGGCTTCAGAGGTTGGGCTCAGCAGTTTTACAGCGCTGGCCTGGCGCTTTGTGGGGGTGGCAGTGTTGCTGTTGCCCCTCACCTCACGCGGGCTGACCTGGCAGGCGCGGGGCAGGATGGCGGGCGTGGGCGTGCTGTATGCGCTGGCGACCACGCTGTATTTCGGCGCACTGGACCGCATCAGTGCCGGAACCACCAGCCTGCTGC
>JAQBPF010000224.1 GCA_028287665.1 Deinococcus sp.
GCTTGACGGAACGGCGCACTGTACGTGCCAACTCCAGCTTATGAGGGCTGCCCGCGCCGTTCAGACCAGAGCGCGTAGCCCAGGCCAGCAAGCGCCAGTCACACGGGCACCGCCGCGAACCGCTGAACAGCATGTGGAAGCAGCGCGGCCAGGGGGGTCAACGCGCACGCTCCTGCCAACAGACCGGCGGCCCAGCGCGGCAGGATATTCGCACGGAAGGTGGCGATGCCAAAGATCAGACCCCCGAGGACATACAGGATGCCGACGACGTTCCAGATCGCGGGAAGGGCCCCCAGATCGGTCCCGGTGGGGTGTCCGTTGAAGATGCCCAGAAAGCCTTCGACATACCTGGGTGCGGCGGTCGCCAACGGCGGGATGAGGACGGCTTCAGCAAAGATCAGCGCCGTCTGCAGCGCCCAGAAGAGGCTGAGCATCAGGTAGCCGATCAGGCCCCACCAGCCGACCTTATGCAGTTGCCTGGCGTACAGCCCGGTCGTCCCCAGCAGGAACAGCAGGGCCATGACGGTTTTGAGCGGCGTGAGGACGGCCCAGGCAGGGGTGGTGACAGACGCCAGCACGTCGGGGGGATGGACCGGCTGGATGCCCGCATACACGAGGCCTGCGACTGCGGCGCACAGGCCACTCCAACGAATAAGACTTGCGGCGGTGATGGTCATAGGGGTTCTCCTTGATCTGGCGGGGGCACTGCTGCGGCGCTCCTTCAGCAGGGGCAAAGGCGACTGGGTGGAGGACGGCAAGAGGCAGGGGACTGGCGGGGCAGGCAGCAAACAGAGCAGGGCTGCCAGTTGAATCACCTGGTTCACAGGGGTGCCTTCGGCGTGGAGGTTTGGGGTCAATCCAGCGGCCGGACCGAGATCAGGGGCAGGCCGAGATCGCGCACCTTTCTCAGCAGGCTGTGCAGCGCGGCCTGATCGGTCACCGGGCCACAGAGGACGGTGGTGCCGTCGGCGGTATGGGTGAAGGTCAGGCCCGCGAACCAGTCGGCCCACCGCGCGTCCAGACGGCCTTTGACGCAGATTTCATACCCTGATATCGCTTCAGGCGTCTGGGCGGATTGGTGCTGTTCACTCATGCTGGCCCCCCGATCTTCCCGCTGCGGATCAGCCTGTCAGCCTCCGCTCCTGCCACTCCACCTTAGAGGAGGGTGTGGTGAGCGGTCATCCCCAGAAGTGGTGAGCGACCGGGGCAGCGGCTGGGGACCCGCCGGGGCAGGTCATCCCTCTCCCTGGCTGGAAAAGGCTGCACGGTGCCGGAGCGCAGGCCACACCAAGCCGCGCCTGTGTTAGAGCAGGCCAAGCTCTTCCGCGCGGCGGACGGCCGACCGACGGCTGTTGACCCCCAGCTTGCTGTAAATGTTTTTGGTGTGGGTCCGCAGGGTATTCAGAGACACCCTGAGTTCACGGGCCAGGGCCGGGCCGTCCAGCTCGCTGCCGAGCCGCCGAAGCACCTCCAGTTCGCGTTCGCTGAGCGTCTCCAGTGACGGCCGGGGCTGAGGGGGTCGTGGGGCCTGCGTGTGATCAGCAGTGAGCAGGCGACGGGCATACCGGCGGGCACTGTCACTGACCTGCGGCTGCTGGCTGACAGCGGTGAGCAGGGCCCTCAGGGGAGAACCCTCGTCGAGAAAGAGCCGAACGTAGCCCTCCGGCTCCGCCCGTTCCAGGGCACCGGCCAGCAGCAGCGCCGCAGGAAGCCCGCCCTGCCGGTGCTCGGCCAGAGCCTGCAACATCAGAATCTCGATGACGCTTCCTGTTCTGCCCCCGTTCTGCGCCTCTGGCAGCAAGCGGGCCAGCAGGGCGCGGGCCTCCGGAAGAACCTGGGCTGCGGCGTCGGTGGTTCCCTGCGCCAGGAGGATGCGGGCCAGGGTGATGTGCTCGAACTCGCGCAGAGACGTGAGTTCATCATCAACGGAAAGTTGGCGGTCCCGTGCCCAGCCGAGGGCCTCCTCCAGCCGCCCCTGAAGCACCCACACCCGCGCCCTGAGCGCCGACAGCGGACGGAAATCGGGCAACAGGTCGCTGATATAGACGCGCTCTGCCTCAGCGAGAAGCTCCAGAGCCCCGTCCAGATCGCCGGTCGTTTCGCGGAGGCGGGCCAACGCCACGCGCCAGCGGGCCGGGTGCGGCGGGAGTCCGGCGAATTCTCCGAGGGCGGCGCTGTTCCGCAGGTCCTGGGCGGCGGCGCTCAGGTCTCCGGACTCGCGGTGAATCTCGCTCAGGCCGACGTGCATGTCGGCGGCTCCCCGCAGGGGGGACGGCCCGGAAGACGCCGCCAATGTCAGGCCCCGCCCGTACGTCAGGGCGGCTTCCCGCAGGCGGCCCTGCATCTGGCGAATCTGGGCCAGCGCGGCGGCACAGCCAATGGCGTCCGGGAGATAGCCGGCCCGCTGGAGCCACGTCATGCACCCAGTGTAGGACCGGTGCGCGGCCTCCAGGTCCCCCGTCCTCCACGACACGATCGCCAGGAATCCGGCGGCCGATCCGCGCCGCAGATCATCGTCTTCCTGGGCCAGCTCAAGCACCTGCCGGGCGAAGCGGACGGTGCCTGTCAGGTCACCCTGGCTCAGGGCGATCCCCGCCCGGTAAATGGCGATGGATCCAGCCAGGCCCCGGAATTCCTGCTCGTCCACGACCACCCTGGCGCCCGGGTCTGCCGCCGGATGGAGCCACCGCTCGGCGTCGTGCAGGCGGGCCTGGGCCGCCTGAATCTCGCCGCCCATCAACAGGGCCCCGGCGTAATACACGCTGAGTACGGGCCTGCGCCGCACCACCTCATCGGGAAGAAGCCGGAGCCAGCCCAGGACGGTGGCCTCCTGCCGGTCGCGGCGCAGGGCAGGCACGGCCAGTTCGATCAGGTCCGCCGCCCGCTCCAGGTGATGCCCAGCCAGCGCGTGCCGGACCGCGTCGGCGGGGAGGCCCTGCTGCTCGTACCAGGCACTGGCCCGCAGGTGCAGCCCGGCGACCTGATCCGGGTGTTCCGCCTTCAGATGAACCAACAGCACCTCACCAAAAAGGTGGTGATAGCGGTACCAGCGCCGTTGGTCATCCAGCGCCACGACGAAGGCGTTGCTCCGCTCCAGCGCCGCCAACCGCGCGTTGCCGGTGGTCTGCCCGGTGACGGCGTCGCACAGCGGGCCAGTGAGCCGCTCCAGGACGGCGGTCTGCAGGAGGAACTGCCGCAGAGGTTCAGGCTGACGGCGGAGCACCTCCTCGGCCAGATAGTCCACGACGTAGCGGTGGTCTCCAGCAAACCGCTGGATGAATTCAGGCAGGTCCTCTCGCCCGCGCATCGAGAGGGCCGCCAGTTGAAGTCCGGCAATCCAGCCTTCCGTGCGGTGTTCCAGGGTGGTGATGTCGGCCGCCGAGAGGCCCAGCCCCATCACCCGGTTGAGAAACGCAGCGGCCTCGGTGGCCGTAAAGCGCAGGTCGGCGGCCCGCAGTTCCGTCAGCTGTCCCTGGGCACGCCAGCGGGCCAGCGGCAGCTGCGGATCTTCACGGGTGGCCATGACCAGGTGCAGGGTCGGCGGGAGGTGCTCGAGCACAAAGAGCAGGGCCGCGTCCACCTGTTCGGCATCCACCCGGTGATAGTCGTCCAGCACGAGCACCACCGGGTGGGGCAGCTGCGCGATCTGCTCCAGCAGGGCCGCCAGAACAGCGTCGGTGGGCGGGGGCGGTGAGGACTGGAGTGCGCGGGCGACGTCGGCGCCGATCTCTCCGGCCACCGTCTGCAGGGCCGCCACCAGAGCCTCCACAAACCGGGCAGGATCACTCTCGGCCGCGTCCAGCGACAGCCACGCCAGGGGTCGCCCCAGTCCAGCGGCCCATTCACTCAGCAGGGTCGTCTTGCCGAAGCCCGCCGGCGCAGCCACCAGGGTCAACCTGCACTGCCCGCCTTCGTTCAGCCGCTCCACGAGGCGGGGACGGCGGACCCAGTCGGGCCGGAACAGCGGGCGGTGGAGTTTTGTGGCGAGGATGGACGTGCCTTCAGTATACGGGGCGAGTCCAGCCCTCAGGACAGTGCCCGGACGTTCTGGTGAGTCGGGGGAAAGTGGGGAGTCCTCAAGGAACGGACCACAAGCCCGGTTCAGGAAAGGGACCGTTCGGCCGTCAACGGCGCCGTTGCTCCAGACGCGGTGTAGCTGGCGCTGAAGGTGCGGAGAAACCACTCGGGGGTGGGGCACGGGCCTACACTGAAGGCGTCATCTGAAGCCCTTCGCTCGTGAGGTTGGGAGGTCGGCCATGACGGCCAGAGTCCGAATGCTCCGCAGAGTCCGCGCCGCCGGGTGCAGCCTGCTGTTGACGGCCTGCACGGCGCCTCCCCGGCAGGAAGTGGTGTTTCCGGCCCTGGACCAGCACCGGGTCTACGCGACGGCCTATCCGGCTCAGGGCCGGCAGCGGGCCCTGCTGCTGCTGTTCCATCAGGCCCTGTCCAACCAGGAAGAATATGCCCCGCTGATTCCCCGCCTGACGAGCACGGGCTGCGGGGTCCTCACCGTGGACCTGCGGGCGGGCGGCGCGATGTGGGGATCGGTCAATGCCACCTGGGTTCAGGATCCGTCCCAGAGCCAGACCGACTACCTCGCTTCGCTGGCCGATATGGAGGGCGCGCTGGAATGGGCACACGCCCGCTGGCGGGGACCGGTCCTGGTGTGGGGCAGCAGCTATACCGCCGGTCTGGTCTTCGTGCTCGCGGCCCGGCATCCAGCGCAGGTGGCGGGGGTGCTGGCCTTCTCGCCCGCGGAATATGTTCAGGAGCAGTCCGGGCTGGTGCGTGGGGCGGCCACCCACATCCGGGTGCCCACCTACGTGACCAGCACGCCCGGCGAAGCGGCGGCGGCGATCGCCATTTTCCAGGCGGTCCACAGCCCGGTCAAGCAGCTGTTTGTTCCCTCGTTGTCCTCGGTGCACGCCGCCTCGGTCCTGCGGGAGGACC
>JAQBPF010000225.1 GCA_028287665.1 Deinococcus sp.
CAAGCTGTTGTAGGCCGTGGCCCGCACGATGGCGCTGCGGCCCGAACGGACGGGGGCCTGTGCAAGCGGGGTCGGGGTGGGCACAGCGCGGGTGGGCGTGGGGGCACGGACAACAGGAGCCCGGACCACGGCCACTCGGGGTGCGGGCGTTGCAACCGCCGCACGGGGGGCAGCGGAGGTGACCTGAGCTACGGCAGCAGCACGGTTCTGGGCGGCAGTGGCCTGAGCTGCGGCGGCCTGAACCGGGAGCGCAACCACAGGGGCTACCTTCGTCAACACGTCCTTAACAGCTTCGGCTGCCAGATCAGGGGCGGGCAACACTGGGGTAGCGCTGGCCACTCCGAGGGTCAAGACAACAACAGTACGAATCAAACGGTTGAGCGTTTTAAGCATGAATTCTCCTGCGGACATGCACGGGGCACGTCCGTGGTGGTTCTCGGCTTTCTGGGCAAGAAGTCGTTCCAGCTTATGTTTTGGCCGCATCTCTGGGAAATACCGCCGCAAATGTCATGTGATGGAGGAGCCATAGAGTGGATCGGCACACGCGCCTCCCCGCTTTCTGTCTGTATGAGCCTAATGGGACGGAATGGCAGCCTTATGAGATTATGGGTTTTATAAGCTCATATTTATAAAGATTTTCTTGTGATTTTTCTGACATAAGGCCAAATTTATATCGTTCAGGACGCATCCTTCTTTATGAGACATATTCTAATGTACTCATTCACCTTCTCATGATGAAAGTGAATGAGGGTGTGAATTTACCCCTATTTGGGGGGATTTGGTGGCGAATATTGCTCAAACTGGCCTGCGACCCCCCTATCTGGGGGCAGCCAACCTGTTCCGGCATGAGGTACGGAGTGACCCGACGCTCAGATCACTCCGTACCCTCATAGATCACACATTTTTAGAATCACATGTTGGAAGCCGTAGCTTCCGGTAGGCTAGGGTCACAGCAGGCGAATGGCCTGGACTGTCCAACAGCTTTACTGGACGGGTTTTTTCTCCAGTACAGTCGGAGCCGCTCCCCATTCAGAGAGCATGCCCGAGGCCAGCTCGCGGTAGATCGGTGCAGCCAGCATCGAACCGTGGTAATCAATTTTCGCGCCGTGCACCATCACTGCGACAGTGACGCGGGGGGCATCGGCAGGAAAGAAGCCTGCGAATACGCTGTCGTACAGGCTGTTGGAATAGGTCTTGCCCACCACGACCTGAGCCGTACCTGTTTTGCCCGCCAGTGCGTAGCCCTTGATCCCTGCGGCATGGAAAATGCCGTCCTCAATGACCGCTTGCAAGAGGCCCTGCATGGTCCGGGCCGTTTCGGGGCGCAGGACTTCACGCCGCTCGCCTGCGCCCGAACCTTCGACCAGGCGGGGTGACACGTACAGGCCGTCGTTGGCCAGCACATTGAAGGCAGCGGCCAGTTGCAGCGTCGTGCTGCTCATGCCCTGCCCGAAGGCGTTGGTGGCCCGCACCAGATCATCCCAGTTCCGCAGAGGTTGCAGGCGGCCCGTCGCGGTGGAGACGACTGGAATAGCCACGTCTTGCCCAAAGCCGTACTGGCCCAGGTACCCGCGCATGTCAGCCGCCGGAAAGTGTTCCACGATGTGGCTCATGCCGACATTGCTGCTGTAACGCAGCACCTGCTTGGTGGTCAGCTGGGCCGGATGCGCCACCGCGTCCCCGATGGTGCTGCCCCAGCGCCCGCCCACATAACGGCGCATGGGCGTGTCGTAGGTGGTGGAGGGCGTGGTGTGGCCCTCGTTCAGCGCGGCTCCGACGATCAATCCTTTGATGGTGGACCCGGGCTCGAAGACATCCAGAAACGGACGGTTGCGGCGGGCGTCCGCGCTATAGGTGCGCCAATCGTTGGGATTGAAGGGCGGGTAGCTCGCGGCGGCCAGCACACGGCCCGTCCGGGTTTCTATGACGACCACCGAACCGTATTCGCCCTGATGGGTCTTCACACCTTTTGCCAGCGCCGCCTCGGCATTGGCCTGCGTGCGGGGATCAAGCGTGAGCTTCAGGTCCTGTCCGGCTTCCAGAGACCGGTTATAAGCCACTTCCAGGCCTTCCAACCCTTCTGTGCTGCCCATCATGCCCACGACCTGCCCAGCCAGAGTGCCCTGTGGATACACCCGTTTGCCGCCCACACTGCGGGCCAGCACCGACCCGTCGGCTGCCACAATGGATCCACGGGACTGCACGACCGTGCGCCGGATACCCTGCGGCAGTCCCCATTCCAGTTGGGCGTAGGCCCACACCAACGACAGGAACATCACGAGCGCCAGCACCTGCATCACACGCGAGCGGTTGTGAATCTTTACTTCCACTGTGTTCTCACCTCCAGGGTGGTCTGGGAAACGGGGGACGGGTTGCTGCGGCTGGAATCGGGCGGCGATGAGGGAAGCTGGGCAGGCAGAGGCACCGTGGGAATATCAGCGGTGACCTTGACGGTTTCGGCAAAGCGGCGCATGCCCTGAGCAAAAGCCCATTCGCGTACCCGCTGGGGGGTCGTCAGGGCCTGTACCTGCACTTCCAGACTGTCGCGCTGGGCGATCAACTCTTTTTCCCGGCTTCCGGCGGTCAGCAGATCGGCCCGGACGTTCTGGGTGGCGTAGCGCACGCCCACCAACACCATCGCCAGCACCAGGTAGATCAGGACGTAGCGCATGGCCCGGCCCCGCCAGGTCGCGCCACTGGTATCCAGCGTCAGGCGGGAAATCACTCTCGGCCCCGCAGGGCTGACCTGGGCTGAAGAGCACCCGCTTGGGCCGAAATCTTCTCGGCGGCACGGAGTTTGGCGCTGCGGGCGCGGGGATTGGTGGCCTGTTCCGCTTCAGCGGCAATCACGGGGCGCTTGGTCAAGGGCGTCAGGCTCTCGTCGCCCAGCAGAAAGCGTTTCACGATCCGGTCTTCCAGCGAATGAAAGCTGATGACAGCCAGGCGTCCGCCGGGAGCCAGCACCGCCGAGGCCGCATTCAGGCCGTCGCGCAGGGCACCAAGTTCATCGTTGACATGAATCCGGAGGGCCTGAAAGGTGCGACGCGCCGGGTGTATGCCCTTGCTGAAGCCGGGATAGGCCCGCTTGATGATCTCGGCCAGACGCACGGTGCTCTCGATGGGGGACTGCTCGCGGGCATACACGATGCCGCGTGCAATCCGGCGCGAGAGGCGGTCCTCGCCGTACTCGTAGATGATGGAGGCCAATTCCGCCTCTTCGTAGCCGTTGACCACGTCGTAGGCGCTTTCACCCGATTGGCTCATCCGCATGTCCAGCGGCGCGTCGGTGTGGTAGGAAAAGCCGCGCCCGCCGTCATCGAGCTGAAAGGAACTGACGCCGATATCCAGCAATACACCGTCCACCTGCGTGACGCCCGCACCGGCCAGCAACTCGGCCATATCACGGTAATTGCCTTCCAGCACCGTCAGGCCCGGCAGTTCGGCTTCACGCGCCCGCGCCAGAGCAAAGGGGTCTTGGTCAATGCCGTACACCGAAGCCCCCGCCTCCAGCAGCAGGCGGGTATGGCCCGCGCCCCCCAGTGTGCCGTCTATATACACCTTACCGGGGGCAGGGGCGAGGGCCGCCACCACTTCGGCAGCCAGTACAGGGACATGGGAGAACGTGGCGTCCAGGTCGTCCTGTAAGTCTTCAGGTGCAGTGTGGGCGGGAACAGCTTCAGAGAGGGCAGATTCGGGAAGGTCGGGAGTCAGGTCAGCTTCAGTCATGGAGTACGTCACGGGGGTAGGGTTGGGGGTCAAGCATTCTTACGCCACATCGTTCTTACGCGGCACAGTTCTTAA
>JAQBPF010000226.1 GCA_028287665.1 Deinococcus sp.
GGTCAACGTTGAGACCCATCCAGGTTTGGCTGCGTCTCAGTCGTCAGGAAGGCGGGAAGGCGAAACGCAGCCGCCTTCCCGCATCCTGACGAACCCGGATCACGCACGCCCCAGAACCTCAGCGGCCCTGTACCGTCACTTCCATGCGGATGCCGTAGAGGGTTTCGCGGAAGGTGCCCACCGCCGACGCTGCGTACTGATCCTGCCCCTCGGCCCGGACGCCGAGCGCCACAGGCAGACCGTTCTGGATCTGTGTGGCCGCAACCCGGTAGCGGCCAATGGGCACGTCCATGATCTTGCCGCCCGTAACTTTGCGCCTGAAGGGTTGGCCCCTGCTGCCGTCGATCAGGGGACCGTCCGGAGTAAAGGTCAGTTCGAGCGTGTCCCAGTCCACTTCGCCCTCGCCGCCGAAATACACGTTCACGGGCTGCCCCAGCACACCGCCGTCATGCTTGCCCTGAATGCGCCACACGAAGTCACGAACTGCGCCGTCACGCGCCGAGAAGGCGGAATTGTCGTTCGGGTAGACCGTCAACTTGAACACCTGATCTCCCCAGGAGCGTTTGATTGATGCTCCGGGCCGCCAGGTGCCCACCTCATGCGGGAGTTCGATCCGGTAGCGGCCCTGCGCGTCGGTTGTGGCCAGGGCGTTCATGTTGTAGTACAGCGTGTTGTCGGCGTAGACCTCCACGCCTGCCAGGGGCTGACCTGCCGCCGTTCGCACCGTTCCCTGCATCACCCAGGGCGTGGGTTTGGCCTGGGCTGAGGCGGCAAACGAGAGGGCCAGCAGGGTCAGGGCGGTTCTTCGGGTCTGGGTCATGGCTTTTCCTTTCAGGGTGCGGGCCAGGCCGTGGCGCAGGGCACCGCGATGATGCCGGGCATACGTACAGTCATGGATGGTCTTCTTCTGTGCAACCAAAGCGGGGGCTTCGGGGTGTTGCGGCGTGCTCAGGGGTGCGGCGCCAAGCTGACGGTAAAATCGGCGAAGAGGCCGTAATCTGGGGTGTTGCGGAACATGATGGTGGTGCTGGACGACCACTGGCTCTCGTCCCGGCCCATCAACACCATGTCCTGTGCAGGTCCGCTGGCTGGGAGATAGCGGGCCGTGACCTTGTAGCGGCCCAGAGGCACGTCTGGCAGCACCGGGCCGTCCAGGTGGCGCTTGAGGGTCTGCCCCACGCTGCCGTCCATCAGGGGGCCGTCCGGCGTGAGGGTGTATTCCACCTGATCCATCTCGAACTCCCCGCCGTGGCTGCTGAAATACGGCCAGACCTTGCCGCCGTAAAAGCCCCCGCCGGGCCGCTCGCCAGAGATCCGCAGGGTGAAGTGGCGCACGGCCCCCGCGTCTGTGGCAAAGGCAGCCTCGTTGTCTACGGCCAGACTGAGGTCGTACCACTGACCGCCGTACTGGGTCTTGAAGCGCCCACCCGCCTGCCAGGTGCCGATCTGGTCACGCGGCAGGGAAATGCTGTAGCGGCCCTGGGCGTCGGTGGTGCCCAGCGCGTTCATGTTGTAGTACAGCGTGTTGTCGGCCCAGACCTCGGCGCCCGAGACGGGCTGCCCGGCGGCATTCCTGACCGTGCCTTTCATGGTGTAGGGCGTGGGTTGGCCGGGGTCGCTCGGCACAGGACTGGGGCCGCTGTCGCTGGGCGGTGGTGTGCCTCCGCCGCCAGAGGAAGGTCCGCCGCAGGCTGACAGCAGGGCGGTGAACAGGACGAGGGCAACAACGGTTCGGACGGGTTTCCTGGGCATGGGTGGTCTCCTGGGCTCCTGTGGTGGGGAGCGTGAGACCACCGTAATCAGCGCAGCGTGGCTGGCCGATGACACCTCCCAGCCAAGTCTTGCCGAGGGGCCCTCCGCTGGGTGGGGGAGACCAGCCCGGCAAGACCTGGCAGACGGGGTGCGGCACAGGGCCGGACCAGAGCCGAGCTCTGCGTGGTTGGCGTCCTGCACAGGTTTTTCTACACCTGAGGAGTTCCCTTCAGGAAGAGGCAGGTGTCTAGGAAGAGCTAGGCGTCTGGATATGAATGCGGCGGTAAACGGCCAACACCAGACAGTAGACGCCGTACGCGACCAGTCCGGCGGCCACCACCGCCAGCAGCACCCGCCCGTAAGGGGCCGAGGCGAAGGTATTGAGGGCGTCTTTCAGGCCCCCTGTTTTGCCGGGAGCTGCCCGCCAGGCGGCCTGAAGAAAAAAGCCCCCAATCACGGCAAACACGGCAGCGCGGGCCACGATGCCGACCTGCCCCACCCGCTCGACCATCTTCCGGCGCTGCTGGCCCAGATCGGTGAGCGCCATCTGCCGCATAAAGGCGCTGGTGAGGGCGGTATGGACCTGTTTGATGGCAATGCCGATGATGACCGCCCCCACCAGACCCACCAGTATCTGTCCGCCGGGAACGTCCAGCAATCGGGCGGTCCAGTCGCGGGTCGTGCCTGCGCCGCCCAGGCCCGGAGCCGCGTCCGGCAGCGTGGCGGCAATGGCCAGACCCACATAGCTGAGGGCGCTCAGGAGGTAGCCCCCGCGTTTAGCCAGTCCCTTGGCAGCCGTGCCTTGATGTTCGGGGTCGAGTGTGGCCCGCACCAGCTGCCACACGGCATATCCGGCCAATCCGATCCCCAGCACGACCACCAGCACCGACCCAAACGGCAGATCGCTGATGGAAGTCAGTGCGCCGCGTTGGTCGGTGGTGGCCCCGCCCTGCCACTGGGCCGCACGCCACAGCGCCAGCAGGCCGATGGTGAGATACAGCACGCCTTTTCCCGCGTATCCCAGCCGGGCAAGGCGCTCCAGAGCAGGGGCCGCGTGGGTCGCTCCCTGCTGCAAAAGGTCATGCGCCGCGTGGGCGGCATCGGAAGGAGAAGGAGGCACCCCTTCACCGTACTGGTCGGCGGCCCAGGCCGAGTGAACCGCAGGTATGCCTCAGTTTAGAGAGTGACCGCAGCGGTCTGTTTGGGGCCTCGGTGTCTCTGAGGTCAGTGTGACGTTCCTAGCTCAGCGGCCCTGACCGATCTCGTGACTCTGAAGTCTGGGGTGGCTCTGCAGTCTGGGCTGGCAGGCTCAGTAGTACAGGATGTCCCAGTGGTTGGATTCTTTGGCATAAATATTGCCAGCAGCACTTTTGTACTGCGGCGCACCGTCTCCACGCAGCCCGATGTAGGTAAAACGGCTGGTGACATAGGCGTTGATACAGGTCGACAGGCTGGTATCGATCTTGTAGCCGTTGTAATGGCTGTAGGTGCCGCTGGCATGGCCGACCTCGGTGCCGCCCGTAATGTTCAGCGCACAGCCGGAGGCCTGTTTCAGGGTAATGATGCCGTCGATGGTGCCCGAGTAGATCTGCTCCAACGAGGTGCAGGTCGAGACGCTGCGGGTGCTGCAATTTCCGCTGGACACCACAGGAATTCCGGCGGCAGTCACGCGGCTGCGGGCGGCGGCGTCACTCAGCTTGGTGCCGCTCAGGGCGTTCAGGGCGGCGTCTGGATTCAGGTCGGTGGCCACGGGTTCTGGCGTCAGGGCCGCGTTGGGCACCCCGCAGGAAGACAGGACCAGCAGGCCGATCAGGGCCAGGGCTGCGCCGTGTCGGTAGGAGAGGTGTGGCCCGGCAACGGGGAGCTGAGAGACAGTGGGGTGGGAGACAGGGGGGTGGGAGACAGGAAGACGCATGGCAACACTCCTTTGAGTAGAAAGGGGAACGGGGGGGGCACGGAACAGGCCAGCAGCGTAGGAAGGTCAGCTCACCAGAGCCACCCAGGTATTGGGGCCCACGATGCCGTCTGCACTCAGCCCCCGACTGCTCTGGAAACTCTGCACCGCGCTTTCTGTGCCTGCGCCAAATGCCCCGTCTACAGCAACGGCAAAGCCCCGAGTCCGGAGTTGGCTCTGCACCGCCTGTACCGCGTCTCCCGTGTCGCCGCGCCGCACCGTGACCACCAGTTTTTCCCAGGTGGCCGAACCCACCACGGCGTCGGGCGTCAGGCCCACGGAGGTCTGAAAGGCGCTGACCAGTCCGGCTGTGCCGCTGCCATAGTTGCCGTCCACAGCGGCGCTCTGACCCCGTGCCCGCAGCAGGTACTGCACACTCCTGACCCCTTCGCCCGTCTGTCCGGTGCGGGTGGTGGGCCAGATGCGGACATTGACGCCCAGGCGGGCGGCCACATCGCGCCGCAGTTGTGGCAATTTGGCGTACAGCACGTCACCGGGGCAGGAGGTATTCAGAAAATCACGGTGGCCGTACAACTCGGTGGCGGGGATGGCGTACTGCTGACACAGCCAGGCGCACAGCTGCACCAGGGCGTTGTACTGCGCGGTGGGCGGGGCCACGCTGGTATAGGTGCCCTCGTTTTCAATGCCCACAGACACATCGTTAAAGCCCTCACAGTGAGCGCCGCGCACGTGCTGATTGCCTGCGCGGGCCGCGTCGATGCTCTGGTGGCGGCCTTCCAACATGTACCCACCCCGGCTGATGGTGAACTGCTGCCCGGAATCGATCCACCCCCGGTCAAAGTGGCTCTGCTGAATGGACCGGGCCAGGGCATAGGCCTGGGTCTGCGATACATCGGTCACGTTGGCGCTGGCGGTGTGGTGAACAATAATTCGCGTGGGCCGGGTGGCCAGCACCGTAATGGGCTCCCGAGGGGGCTGTGCCTTCCAGAGCGCCGTTGTGGAGATGGTGGGAAAGGCGAGGGCCAGGGTGTTCAGGCCGCTGTTCGGACTGTTGTTCTCCAGAACAGCCACTTTGGTCAGGCCGCAACTGGCCAGCAGGAGGGGGCCAGCCCAGACCGCTCCCCAGCGCAACAGGTCACGGCGGTGTATGGATGGATTCATCGATTCTCCTGAGACGCTTGAACTGGGCGCGGGATTCGGAGGTTCCGGGATTCAGGGGGCTGACTTTGCAGGCTAAGGCCCACAGGCAAGAGGGAGGCCACAGACACCTGAATGCTGTGTCAGAGGGAAGATCGCTGAAGAAGACTGTGGAGCTTTCCCCACCTTAGCGAATGAACGCCGAGAAGTCGGGAAAAAATTCACCCCAGCCTGCCGCTCTTCCCTTCAGCGAAGATTCATCATTTCGGAGGCTGTGCTCCGGGTGGTGGGCCGAGGGACGAACAGGGCTTTTGGTATGACCGCTACGACTGGCCAGATCGAGGATTTTTCGGGCCATATTGCTTTGGCCGGTGCCCGCCAATTGATTCCTAGTTCTCAACTGCCCAGTCCAAACCTGTTAGCATTCAGAGATGACCGCCACGCGCACCACCCGACAACGTGATGTGATTGCCCACGTGCTGGAGGGTGCGGAAGGCCCGTTGGCCGTAGGTGACGTGCATGAGCGTGCCCTCTCCGATCTGCCCGGTCTGGGCATTGCCACGGTGTACCGCACCCTCAAACTGCTGACCGAACAGGGCCGTATTCATCCCGTCACGCTGGACGGCGAAACGCGCTATGAGGCCAGCGGCAAAGGCCACCACCATCATTTTTCCTGCACCCGCTGCGGGCGCGTGTTTACCCTGCACACCTGCC
>JAQBPF010000235.1 GCA_028287665.1 Deinococcus sp.
ACCCCACCCGCAGGAATTCAAAGCCGGTGTGGTAGGCATAGACGTTGAGCGTTTCGCTGGCGCTGCCTGGCCCACCCTGCGTCATGACCTCGATGATGTCAAAGGTTTTCAGGGCGTCAATCAGGCGCAGGGTCAGTGCCGCAAACAAGGACGCCTGCAGCATCGGCCAGGTGATGTACCGAAATGCCTGCCAACTTGACGCGCCGTCAATGCGGGCCGCTTCAAATGGTTCGTCTGGCATGGTCTGGAGACCGGCCAACAGGATCAGGGCGACCAGCGGCGTCCACTGCCAGATGTCCACCAGGGCCAGCGCCGGAATGACGAGCTGAGCGTCTGCCAGCCACAGGCTGCGGCCCAGACCCAGGGTTTCCAGAAAGTAGTTCAGCACGCCCAGATTGGGATCCATCATCAGCGCCCAGATGAGGGCCACCGCGACTGGCGTGCTGATCATGGGGAGCAGCACCAGGGCCCGCACCAGCCCCTGGGCCTTCATCTTGCGGTTGAGCAGCAAAGCCAGCCCCAGGCCCAGCAGCATCTGCAGGGGCACCGCGATCGCCGTGAACTGGAACATCAGCTTGGTGGCATTCCAGAAGCGGGGGTCTCCGAACGCCTGAAGGTAGTTGCCGACCCCCACAAACCGGCTGGGCAGCGCGGCACTCACTGAACGGTCCTGGGTACCCAGCACCAGGTTAAAGAGCAGCGGCAAGATCGTCAGGGCAAACAGCACCGCCACAGCAGGCAGCGGAAAGACCCAGCGGATGTTGCGGTCGAGCCAGGCCGACCCGCCCCCCGGCTGCGGACGCCGTTCCTTAAGTGGAACAAGACTCATCCGCGTTTACTTCTCCTTGCTGATGATGGCGTCGGTAGCCTGCTGTGCCTGGCGCAGCAGCGTCTGGGTATTGCCGCCCTGCAAGATCCCGACCATCGCCTGACCCAGGGCGTCGCGCACTTCGCCCACCGAGCTGACGGGCGGGTTCCACTGCGGGTTGGCCGTGGCCAACTGCGAGAGGTGGGCCTTGGTCCATTCCGGGTTCTTGTCCTGCGCCTTGAAGGCGGGATCGTTCCAGACGCTGCGCCGCACGGCGGGCACCTCTTTGAGCAGCACCCGAAGTTGGTTCTGGCGGTTCGTGGCCCACTGCGTAAAGAGCCAACCCGCCTGCTTGTTTTTGCTGCCCTTGCTGAGCGCCAGGGCCCAGGTGGTGACGGTGGGTCGGCGCCCGGCTGCTCCTGCCGGGAAGGGCGCAAAGCCGACTTTGCCCGCCACAGTGCTGCTCTTGGGGTCGTCCACGATGCTGCGGAACAGGCTGGCGTCCGTGAACATGGCCGCTTTGCCCTGTGCGAACAGGTTGGTCACTTCGGGCCAGCTCATGGTCACCGCCGCGGCCGGGCCGTAATTGCGAAGGAGGCGGGTGTACAGGTTCATGGCTCCCACGAATTTGGCGTCGCTGTAGTTGGCCTCGCCGCTGGCCGTGAGCCAGGTGCTGCCGCTGGAGTACATGTACGGAGCAAACTGGCTGGTGGCCGCGGCACCTTTCCCCCGCAGCGCAATACCGACCACCCCGTCTTTGCCGTTGAGTGCCTTGGCCGCGGCTTCAAGCTGCGTCAGGGTTTTGGGAACGGCAATCTTGTACTTCTGGAACAGGTCCTTGCGGTAAAACAGCATGGTGGTCTCGGTTTGAATGGGCACCCCGGTCATCACTCCTGCATACTGGGTGGACTTGACCACCGAAGGGTAAAAGTCACTGAACGCCCAGTTGCCGACGGCCAAGGACCGGTTGTTGACGTAGTTGTCCATGTCTTCGACCCAGCCGCTCTTGGCATAGAGCTGTCCTTCCTGGCCCGGCGAGAGCATGAACGCGTCTAAATTTGCGCCCCCAGTGGAAAGTTCCACGAGAACTTTCTGCCGGAACTGCGCTTCTGGATAGGTCTCGACCACCAGCTTGATTCCGGTCAGCTGCTCGAATTCGGGAAAGTACGGCTGTATGGCGGTCGTCCAGGGATGCTGGTTGAGCAGCAGCCGCAGGGACGTGCCTTTATACGCGTCCCACTTGAGGGTCTGGGCCTGAGAGACGGAGGGCACAAGAACGGTGGTGAGGGCGAGCAGGGCAGTGACGTAACGCATCTGGATCTCCTTTGAGTCAGCGGGGAAGTTCGGAATGAAGGGCGTGGCGGTCGCTCTGAACCCGCGTCAGCCGCGCGGTCATGTAGGGCTCCTGAGAAACATGCAGGCTGGTCAGCAGGGCGTCCAGCAACGCCACTTGAGGGAGGCGTACCGCCACGTTCTCTGGTCGGTAGCCGTCTCCCGGCGCCGAAGCGGTCAACACGTAATGGGAAAGTTTGACGAGTGGGGTCCGTCCCAAGCCCGTGAGGGCCACCACGGTCACGCCCGCTTGCCGGGCCAGACGGACAGCCCGGAGAATGTCCGGTGTGGTGCCGCTGAAACAGATGGCGATCAGGACGTCGGTGGGCTCCATCAACGAGCAGAACGGAAGAAAGGTTCCAGGATCGCTCTGGGCGCCGCAGGACAGGCCCAGCCGCAGCGCCCGCTGCTGCCCATCCCGCGCGACGATGCCGCTTCCGCCCAGGCCGATCAATTCAATGTGCCGGGCCATCGACATGGCCTGCACCGCTCCGCTGAAGTGCTCCAGATTCAGGTGTTCGAGCGTATCGCTCAGGGCCGTGCTGGCTGCATCAAAGACTTTCCGGAGCACCGTTACGGAGGTGTCCTGGATCTCGACCGCCAGGTCCTGATGGCGGTTGACCGCCAACGCCCGCGAGAGCTGCAGCTTGAACTCCTGATATCCGCCGAAGCCCAACGCCTGAACCAGGCGCACCACGGTGGCGTCGCTGGTCTGGGCTGTCTCGCTCAGCTCGGCGATGGTCAACGGCAAGAACCCCTCAGGGTCGGACAAGATCTGGTCGATGACCCGGATGCTGGCCGGGCCCACTGCGCCGCGGAGCAGATGGAGGCGGCGCAAAATAGGTGAAAGGTGAGCGGGGGGAACGGACATGAACCTCCTCCCAGATGAATGTTGACGGTGCCCACTGAGGTGTGGGAAGAGGCCTCTCAGACGAGGCAAGACAGAATTTGGAACCAAAGAGACTATAGGCCGCGCCATCAAGTTTGAGAAGAGCAGGGCGGCGCTTTGTGTCCTGTCAGATCTGAAATTCATCCTCGGGCCTCCCCCGGGCCAGTGAACGCCTCCCGACTCCCGGAAAGACTCTCATACAGGCTCTGAGCGCGGTCCTCAGCGTCGTAGAGGAGAAATTTCATTTCATTTTTTCACCTATTCTATGAAACTTTATTCTGCTTAATTCGGAATTCAATGAAATATGACCGTCAAGCGCGCTGAACCCGGCCTGACAGAGCTCAGCGTGGAGAAAG
>JAQBPF010000251.1 GCA_028287665.1 Deinococcus sp.
GTGGGTTCCTGCCGACCGGACTCCTGCTGCAACGTCAACTCGGCGTACACGTCGCGGAACACGCCCGGAATGGGAGCAAATGGCTTGTGCACCCGCACCGTCACACTTTCCAGGCGCGGCTGATCGCGCAGCACACGGCGGGCCACCCGGTCGGCCACCACCTCAATCAGTTGCCAGCGTTGTTCGGTCACTTCCTGCCGAATCGCGTCGTACACGGCGGCGTAGTTCACGGCGGCATTCAGGTGGTCGGGCAGGCCCGCAAAAGGGTAATGCAGTTCCGCGTCGATCACAAAGCGTGCGCCCAGCACCGCTTCCGTGTCGTACACGCCATGCCGCGCATGAAATTCCAGTCCTTCCAACACCACACGGCTCATGCCCGGAGTTTAGCCCACTCTGTCTATGGCTGCCTGTACCCGCAGTGCCTGTAGATGATCGGCCACGGCATGAACGCGCACCGCCGCCGCCCCCTGGCGTGCCGCGTGCAGGTGCAGGGCCAGCGATCCCGGATCGCGGTCGGCTGCGTCTGGCACGCCTGCCAGCGTATCGATCATGCGTTTGCGGCTGGCCCCCACCAACAGCGGATGCCCCAGCGAGGACAGGTCGGCGGTGGCCCGCAGCAGACTCAGGTTGTGTTCCAGCGTCTTGCCAAAGCCCAGGCCAGGGTCAAGCAGGACCGACGGCACACCTGCCGCCAGAACATCTGACGCCCGCTCCTGCAAAAAGGCCCCGACCTCGGCCACCACATCCAGGTAGGTCGGGCGCTGCTGCATGGTACGTGGCTCGCCCTGCATATGCATCAGGGCAGCGGGCGCTCCGGCATCGGCACAGACTTGCCGCATGGCCGGGTCACGCAGAGCCGTCACATCGTTGATCAGGTGTGCGCCCGCCCGCAACGCAGCCTCGGCCACCTCAGCTTTCATGGTGTCCACGCTGATCAGCAGCCCTTCGGCAGCCAGCGCACGAATGACGGGCAGAATCCGGTCCAGTTCATCGGCAGCCGAGACAGGCACAGCGCCGGGGCGGGTGCTTTCGCCTCCCACATCGATCATCAGGGCGCCTGAATCACGCATGGCACGGGCCGCTGCCAGCGCTGCATCCAGCTGGCGGTGTTGCCCACCATCGCTAAATGAATCGGGCGTGATGTTCAAAATGCCCATCACGCCGCAGCCGCGCCACTCCAGTGCCCAGCCATCGGGGGTGCGCATGCTGCCAGGAACGGCAAACCGGAACGTGAGGGCGTGCATCCGTTCGGCCCAGCCCATTCGGGTCAATCGTCCTCTTTCCTGGGAGTGGGTAGGGCAAAACTGACCATGACGGCCTGCCGCTCCGGAAAGGCGTCCAGGTAGGCGGGCATCTTGCGCCCAGAACGGAACGGCACGTAACTCTCCTGACTCAGCGGAAAATTCGTGTCCAGCGCCACCGCGATGGGATGATTGTCGGGAATCGGCGTGCCGGGGCGCAGGCTGTATTTGACCCCAGGAGCGGCACTGCTGGCCCTGACCGTCAGAATCCGTCCGCCAGAAGGAGCGGAAACGCCGTCTTCATCGGGCTCGCGTTCCTCAGCATCAACACGCGAAAGCGCACACACGGCGTAAATCACAGGAGCTTCGGTGCGCTCGGCCAGGGCATACAGAGCGCTGCTGGCACTGACATCGGCCCGCCGCGCCAACTCGGCCAGGGTGCGCCCCGTCGGACCAAAGCGCGACAACAGATCAGCGATCAGCGTATCGGGCATCAGAATGGCCGCCGCACCCACATTGCAGAGCGTCTCTATGACGCCTTCCAGCCGGTCGCCCTCATAGGCGTCGTGCAGGTCACTCAGCAGATCATCGTTGCCCAGCAGCAGCGCGTGACTGATCTCATGGGCCAGCGTAAACCGTTGGCGCGAGGGCCGCACACCACTGTTGATCAAGATGACGTGGTGTTCTGGATCGTAGGCACCGTCGCGGTCACCCATCGGCAGGAACCGGAGGATGACACCGTCCAGACCAGCCATCAGGCTGTGGGTGTCCAGCCCCGGCAACGTCTGCACGTAGGCGGTGGCCAACTCACGCATCCGGGCTTTGGCATGGGCCAACGCCCCCGACGCAGAAGCGTCCAGTGCAGCAGGGGCGGCGGGATGGTCCGTCACCGCTGTAGCTTACCGCACCAAGTGGTCTCAAACAGAAGTGAGGCTGCTCTTGCAGGGCGGAGGGGCACCGTCAACGACCCCTGAGTTGCTGAACAAGCGCTACGTACTCCTGCTGCGCCGTCTCGGACGACTGACCGTTCAAGGCCTTCCAGGCGTCGTATTTGGCCGCACCCACAAAATTAAATCCACCCGGACGTTCGCCTGTAGCGTCCCCCTGGGTGGCCTGCTTATAAAGTGCGTACAGCTTGAGCAATACATCATTGCTGGGTTGAGTGGGCAGGGTTCGTACGTCCTGTTGCGCCTGCTGGAATTCTGCTTGAACTGAAGAAGCCATCGTTTTATTGTATGGGCTTCCTCAAGTGCTGCAAGTCAAAAAACATAGGCTAACCAAACCAAAGCGAAG
>JAQBPF010000332.1 GCA_028287665.1 Deinococcus sp.
TCTCAGCAGATAGGCGGGGTGAAACATGGGCATCAGTAGGGCGTCATGTGTCCACGTGCCGCGCCGGAAGGGGTGCCACGTGCCGCGAATACGGGTAATCCCCTGCCGCGTACCCAACAGATACTGCGTGGGCGTGTTGCCCAGACTCAGGATGATCTGTGGCCGCAGCAGGGCCAACTGAGGCTCCAGCCACAGCTCGGTGCAGATCTGCGTTTCATCCGGTTCGGGAGCGCGGTTGCCGGGCGGGCGGCATTTCACGATGTTGGTGATGTAGGTGTCGGCCCGCGTCAGGTTCACGGCGGCCAGAATCTTGTCCATCAACTGTCCGGCGCGGCCCACGAACGGGCGGCCCAAGCGGTCTTCGTCGCCCCCCGGCCCTTCCCCGATGATGACCAGACGGGCCTGCGGATTTCCGTCGGCCACCACCACCTGCGTGCAGCCGGGGCGCAGTTTACAGGCCGTACAGCCTTTGGCCCGCAGTTCCAGGGCCTGCAAGGCGGCGGCATCGGCCAGCGCCAGAGTTGCCGGGGCAGGATCGGTAGAGAACGGGCGTGGGGCCGTCATGCTTCAGACTTTAACGTGCCGCGCTGGGGCACAGCGGAACGCAGATGACGGTTTGGGCAGTGCAGCCTCAGCCAGAGGTCAGTTCGCCGGGAGCATCGCTGGCAGGCGCAGGAACAACCGGAGCCGCGTCCTCCTTTGGACTGTCCATTTTAGGTCGGCGGCTGCGGGCCTCACGCCGGGTTTTGGGGTCGAGGCCTACCAGCAAAAAGAAGTTCTCCAGGGCGTTCTCGCGGCCCTTCAGGTCAGGGTATTCGTGTTCAGGCGTGCCCGTAGAAAATGGAATGGCCTGATACAACTCCAGCGCGTGCACGATGACGTCACTGGGAGCGTGCGTTTCGGCATGTGTGCCGAGATCGACGTACAGGGCGCGGCGGCTTTCGGCATGGGCCAAAAATGCGTCTGGGTGGGGCGTTTCAGGGGCACGCAGCATGTCCTGACGGGCAATGCGGCGGTAGTGTTTCAGGCCTTGCAACATCTGTTCGGTACTCATCGGTTCTTTCATCGGTCCTCCAACATGGGGCGGTGGGCAAATCAAACGGCAGGCGGGCACGCAGGAGTGCGGCGATTGGCGAGAGTATAGACGCGGGCTGAGGCCAGCGTGACCAAATCATCTGAACAGTGGACCCCAATTTTCATCATGAGAAGCCTGAGAAAACGATTTTTCGGCATTGGCTTAAAGAGCGTGAGTGTCACCTCTCCTGTCCAACATCAGAAATGAGTTAGTTTCTGAGAACACTGAGCTGACGCCGCATCTACACGCATATTTCAGAATTTTGCCAGCGCATAGAGTACGTATAGGCGCATAAAATCCTGGCTTTCACCTATGCATTAAGGCCAAATAAATAAAGATGGGATAAACTTCCTGGGTCGATGAATGCCTTCCGAGTTCTTTTAATTGCCGCTGCGTTGAGCACTTCCAGCTCCCTGGCCGCCACCTATACCGTTAAATCTGGCGATACGCTGTATTCCATCGCCAGGGCGACCCGCGTGGACGCCCCCACGCTGATGAAGCTGAACAGGCTGCCCAGCACCACCATTCAGGTCGGACAGCGCCTCAATATCGGCGGCACTTCAGCGCCCGTGGCGAGCCGTCCCGCTGCACCCCAAGCCGCCGCCGCACCCACTCGCGGCGGCGTCTTCGTTCGCAGCGCCGCCAGCCGCTGGTTGGGCATTCGCTACGTCTTGGGCGGTACAGGCGGCGGCGGGATTGATTGCAGCGGGTTCACCATGAATGTCTTCCGTTCGTTGGGCATCAACCTGCCCCGCACCGCCGCCGCGCAGTGGCGTATGGGCAGTGCCGTCAGCCGCCGCGACCTGCGTGCAGGCGACCTGGTGTTCTTCAATACGATGGGCCGCGTGGCCAGCCACGTTGGCATCTACATGGGCGACGGCATGATGGCCAACGCCAACAGCTACCACGGGCGCACGATCATCGAGCCTCTGTTTAGCAATGTGTACTGGGCCAGCCGCTACAGTGGTGCCCGCCGCGTTCTGAGCTAACTCCTCTGCACCACCCGGAGCCTCTGCTCAAGGCTTTCACCGACCACCAGCCCCTGCCTCTGTGCGGGGGCTTTTGCATGGGCATTCCACCAGAAGTACAAAAAAGATCAGACCCAAAAAAGAGAAGGAACGCCTTGGCCCCTTCTCTCTGGAGTGGTCTGAGACGACCCGTATACACTTATTGACGGATGATTTGCGCGTCTTTGGGCAGGGCACGCAGGGCCGCCGCCGTCAGGCCTGCATTCACTTTGTAGCTGGAAACGTTCAGGTCGGCCAGGACTTTATTGCCGCTGCTGACGAGTTGCAGGCGCGTGGGCCGCCAGCCCGCTTCGGTGATCCAGACACGGGCCTTGTCGGTACTGCCTGTGCCTTTAGGCGTGGCTTCCAGTTGGAACAGACGGCTGCCCGCCGCGCCAGTGGTGCCCAGCAGCTTCACGCTGTACTGGCTGAGCAGGGTCGCTGCGTTGCTGAGTTGCGTGAAATCCAGCCCGCCGAAGCCTGCCGAGTTCGCCGCCTTCTTGACCGGAGTCACGGTGATCTGGTTGGTCAGAAACAGGTACTGGCGCACCTCGTTCTTGTCGGCCACCACCACGTTGTCGGCCAGAGCGTCGGGCGCGAGAAATTGCAGGCGGGCCACACTCTGGGCCGGAATGCTCTTGACGGTCAGGTCGATCTTCTGGGCAGAGCTTTCGAGGCTGGCGGTTCCGCTCAGACGAAACGACACGTCTTTGGCAGATTTCTGGGCGCTGTCTACACGGTTCAGGATGTCTTGGGCAGTCTGAGCGCCCGCGCCGGAGGACAGGGCCGCCAGCGCCAGCACAGACAGGGTCAACAGGTTCTTCATGCAGGCAGTATCTCGTCTGCTCTCATGAGAAGGAACCGCACGGGCTGATGCGTGGTTTAACCGCTGGGTGTGCATCTTTGGATGGATGCTGGACAGGGTTCAGGGGGTGTTGTCCTGAGGCGCGTCGGACCCCCCCAGCGGCAGGCGGTAGCCCACCCGTGCCCCGAAGCCTGCCGTACCGCTGGGGTTGCGCCCGCCGCGCACATCCAGGCTCAGTTCACCGGGGCCGAGGGGCAGGATGGCCTCAGCGCCGACCCGCAGAGGAGCGCTGGCGGTGCGCCAGGGTTCGTAGGCCGAATACAGACGCAGATTGCTGCCCTCGCCCAGCAGGTCGGGTGCAGTCACGCTGGCGGTCAGGCCATACGTCAGACCTGTGCTGCCCGAATCCGTCTGGCCACGTCCGGCCAGGGCATCCAGGCCAAGGCTGAGGCCCGCTTCGGTGGCGTAGGTCAGGCCGCCCGTGACGCCCAGAATATCGCGGCCAGCACGTGCACCCGCCCGGAAGGTCAGGGTTCCGGTGCGCTCGGTGGCAGGCTCCAGCGTGGGGTCGTCGCCTTCGCTGGGGGCCAGCACGCGGGTCAGGTCGCGGCGCGATTCTATGCCCACGAATCCCTGATTCTGTGCGCCAAATTCTCCGCCCAATACGGCCACCAGGGTCCGGTTGACCCGGTAGCGGGCGGCCAGATCGGCCGCAACTCCACGGTTCCGCAGATCTGTGGGCGCGAATGTCCAGGCCGCCAACGGGTCTACGGCGGTGGCCGAGGTGGTGAAGAAACTGGCCCCGGCATTCAGCGCCACCGGGCCTGCCGTTCCCGTGGCGCGGGAAGACAGGCGCAGGCCACCCTGCCAGGTCACCGCCAGATCGGTACGGGAACTGACGGCCCCCAGCGGCGGCAACGACAGGCCCAGGGCGTAGCCCACATCTACGGCCCGGTTGGACACGCCCGCCGATAGCGTTCCTGCAACTGGAGTGCCGCCCAGCACACTGACATTGGATACGCCGACGCGGGCGGTGGTCTGTTGCCACAAACTGCCCGCACCCAGGACATCAGTCCCCGTCCGGTAGCTCACCCCAAAATCCACATCGACCGCGCCTGCCGCCGTGCCCAGCAGGGCCGCACCCAGCGCCACCGTCATTCTCTTGCCCGCCCGAATCTGCTTCATGCGGGTCAGGGTAGCAGGCCAGAAACCCGGCCCTTGCCCTCTCTCAGAGTCTTGGCCAGGATTTTGCGGCTCACACGCCCCTTCGGCCACTCACCGTCTGCTGACGACACCCCTGTGCAGGAACACTGTTTCAGGAGCACTCTCCTCACAACAAACCCGGCATCCGAACACGTCTGATTCAGAAACGGGTCAGGCAACTGCCCGGTCAGCACGCTAGCCTGAGCCATGCGCCTTCTTCTGCTGCCTGCTGCCGCCCTCTGTGCCACCCTGGTGGGCTGTGCGCCGCTGCAACAGGCGGTACAGGTGCCCACCTTCGAGGTTCAGAGCGTGCGCCTGAACAGCCTGACGCTGCTGGGCAACCCCACCGCCAACGTGACCCTGCGCGTCAAGGTCGGCAACCCCAATCCGGTGCCTGTGCGCCTCGCCAACATTGCCAGCCGCCTGATTCTGGATGGACAGGACGTGGGCACCGTGAATCTGCCCAACGTGAATCTGCCCGCACGCGGCGAAACGGTGCAGGACGCCAACCTGAGCCTGCCCCTGAGCCTCAGCGCAGGCGCAGCGTTCCTGAACATTGCGCGTGGGCAACAGGTGAGCTACCGCCTGGACGGCACCTTTACCGCCGACCTGGGCGTGTTGGGCCAGCCGACCTTCGGCCCATTTACCCTCAGCCAGGGCGTGTGGAAGCAGCCCGCCATTCTGCCCTTCTGAGGGCGGTGGGGCGTGGGTTGTAGGCTGTGGGGATGAGTCCTGACGGTTCTGGCCTTCCCGGTTCCCCTCCTTTCTCTGACACTCAGCGGGCGTGGGCCTATCTTCCGGCTCAGCCCCTGGCAGGGCAGGCAGGCGGGCCATTGTCGGGCCTGCGCTTCAGCGTCAAAGACCTCTACGGCGTGGAGGGTTGGCCGCTGACCGCCAGCACCCGCGCCCCTGTACCTGATCCGGGTCAGAGTGTGTTGGTGCGCCGCCTGCTGGAACTTGGCGCATCGGCGGTGGGCAAAACACATCTGCACGAAATCGCGCTGGGCATCACGGGTATGAATGGGTACGGGGGCACCGAGCATCCCACTTTGCCGGGGCACAGTCCGGGCGGCAGCAGCAGCGGCGCAGCGGTCAGTGTGGCGCTGGGTCAGGTGGATGTGGCCCTCGGCACCGATACGGGCGGCAGCATCCGCGTTCCGGCGGCGTGGTGCGGCGTGACAGGCTTCAAGCCCAGCAAGGATCACCCCGAGTATTCGCTGGCGGGCGTGCTGCCCCTCAGCCAAACCTGCGACCACGCGGGGCCACTGGCGCGGGATGTGTCGACGCTGGCGCGGGTGCATGAGGCGCTGACTGGAACAGAGATCAAGGCCCAGTCCTGGTCAGGCCAGCGCGTGGGCCTGTGGCTGCCGGAAGGCTGGACAGACCGCCCGGTGCGGGAGGCGGTGCAAGCGTTCGCGGCGCGACTGGAAGCCCTGGGGGCCAGCCTCTCCCCCGCCGCCCTCCCCGAAATGCTGGACGCCTACACGCCCATTGTGCTGAACGAAGCGGCAGCGGTACACCGGGAAGCCCTGCGGCAAGACGAACCCGGTTTTACCCCCTTCACACTGGGTTTGCTGCGGCAAGGAGCGGCACTGACCGGGGCAGAGGTGGAGGCCGCCCACGCCCGCCGCGCCGAATACCGAGCAGTGTTGGATGATCTTTTCAACCAGTTTGACGTATTGCTGGCTCCCGCTGTGCCCACCCCGCCCCCGCTGACAGGTCAGGAAGAGGCCGAGTTGGAAGGTGGCCCGCTGCCCCTGCGCCGCGCTGTACTGCGCCTGACTGCACCGTTCAGTCTGCTGGGCGTTCCGGCGTTGGCCCTGCCCACCACGACCCCGTTTGTGGGTGTGCAGCTGATGATGCGGCAGGCAGAAGATGACCGCCTGTTGGGGTTGGGCCTCACGCTGGAAGGGTCAAAGGGCTGAGTGTCCCGTCTCTGCCTCCGCTGCTCACTCTTTGGGCATACGCTAGAGCTATGACTGTCCGCTTTGCCCGTTTGGCCCTCGCGCTGGCCCTGACTCCTGTGCTGGCTTCTGCACCGGCTCCCGCTCTGGCGCAGCGTACACCGCCGCCCGCCCCCACCAAATGGGGCGCACTGACTCTCAAGCTCACGCGCGCGCCCATGACCGACGACAGTATGCCCGCCGCCAAACTGACCCTCAGCAACGGCACGCGCACCATCCTGACCGTCAGCGACTTCGCTGTAGACGCCGAATTGGTGTCGCTTCGTCCCGGCGGCCTGCCAGAACTCGTCATCAATACGTTTTCGGGCGGCGCGCACTGCTGCACCACGGGCTACATCTTTACGCAGGACACGGGCAGCGTACAGAACATCGGCATTCTGGATGGAGGCAATTACGGCTTCCGGGCAGAGGATTTCAATAAAGACGGCACCTCCGAACTGCTGGTGGGCGTGGACGCGCTGGCCTATTTCGACTACTCGTATGCCGACAGCCCGGCCCTGCTGACCGTGATCGGCTGGGACGGCATCCGCCTGACCGACCGCACCCGCGCCTACGCCTACGTGCCGGGCCAGGAAGCCGCCCGCGAACTGAAAGAACTCCGCAGCCGCATGATCGAATATCCTGATCTGGAAAGCCTGAAACCCCGTCTGAGCGGTTATTACGGCAATATGGTTCTGGCCGGACGGGGGGCAGAAGCCGAAAAAGTGATCGCTGCCTTGCCCGGAGCCGCGCCGCTGAAGGCGTGGTTTGCCGCCAACCGTACCGCTCTGATAGACGCCCTGTATGCCCAACCCGAACGCCGCTTACGGGCCGTGAACAGCCCCGTCTACCCCATTCCAGAAGCGCCCGCACCTTGAAGCGCCTGATATTGCTTACGCCGCTGATACTGGCGGCCTGTGCACCTTCTACCCAGCCGCAATCCGTTCAGGTCTTCGAGGGACAGGCCACGGTAGTCCTGCGCCCGCAACAGTACCGCCTGACCCTGACGGTGAACCCGCTGACCTACGACGCAAAAGGCGTGATGGAAAACCGCACCAGCGGCGACCGTTTTTCGGCTATCGGCACACTGCTGCCCGCACCTGATGGCAGTCAGGAATTGACCATCAAGCTGGAAGCCAATGCTGGCCCCAGCGCCCGCTTCAGCATTCTGGGCTTTGGGCTGGACGGCCTGAGCGCCAAATCGGACGCCTTCCTGAGCGGCACGGTGAAGGGTGAGCTGCTGGCCGGACGCCTGCGGGTGAATGCACTGAGTTACCCGGTAACGCTGCGGCGCGTGCGGAAGGGGTGGCGGGAATGGGGGGCGGTCTAAGGCTCTAGGGGCTGAGGAAGGCGGAAGGGCATTCGCTTTGCTCACTCACCCCCTCCCAGCCTCTCCCGCAAGGGGAGAGGAGCTAAAACCACCACACCGCCACCCAAAATCGTCCCTGCCCGAATGCGAGTGAGGCCGTCGTCCACGCAGTGGGCGGGCCAATTCCATCTTGGAATGAACTGGCAATTCAG
>JAQBPF010000365.1 GCA_028287665.1 Deinococcus sp.
CCAACAGCCCCTACACCCACGTCATGCTGAACAATGCCGCCGCCGTATACGACGCCGTGGCCCACCTGCATGGCCTGGGTCACCGCCGGATCGCGGCCCTGGGCACCTATCATCCCAGCATTCACCCCGAGGAACGCAGCCGCGCTTTTCCGGAGGCCATGAATGCCCACGGCCTGACCGTACCGCCTGAGTATCAGCGGGTGACGCTGCTGACCGAGGACACGGCCTACCGCCTGACGCACGACCTGATGGGTCTGTCCACACCGCCAACCGCCTTGATTGCGCTGGCAGGCACGCAGGCCGTGGGCGCTTACCGGGCCCTACGCGAGCGCGGGCTGCATATTCCCGGCGATGTCAGCTTGCTGACCTTCGACAATTACCCGTGGACTGCACTGGTTGAGCCGCCTATTACCGTGATCGAGCAGCCCGTGGAAGCGATGGCCGAGGCCACGGCCCTCAAAATTATTGCCGCCCTGGAAGGCGGCTCAACGGGTGAGAGTGTGATGTTTCCGGGCAAAATGATCGAACGGGGCAGTTGTGGTCCGCCCAAACCAGAGCAGCACCCAGATTGAGGGCAGCACCTAAATTTTCAGGTCCATACAGTCGGTGTTTATGGCCTGCTCTGCGTCTTCCTGCTGCGCCAGAGCCGGGATAGCCAACGCCGCCAGTACAAGAGCGGCAGTGGCGGTGACCGCCATGGCTCCAATATTGCCCGTAAACAACAGCACCAAGGTCAGCACACTCAGAACACTGGAACTTCCCATCAGGAATGAGAGGACAGAAATCATGCCTCCAGTGTGCGAGATCAGCCCGGCGTACACATGACGTTCTCATAAAGCTGGCCTTTGTCGGCCCTTCTCCTGATCTGAAGAAAACGGGGGGCCTATACAGCTCCGTGGCGCATAACACGGCAGCGAGATCGCAGCGTTGCCACAATACCCAGCAACTGTATGCCCCATTCTCCTGCTCTTCCACCCGGTCTCCTGTCTGTCCCGCTGCCCTGTGCCCCAGCCCAGGAATTCAGTTGATTACCTCCGAAGACCTACGCCACCTCCAGTTTTTTGCCGATCTGGACCCGGCCGGACGGGAAGAGTTGGCGCTGGAGGCTGCCGACGTGTGCCTCAACGCGGGCGACTGGTTGATTCAGGAAGGCGATACCGGAGCGTTTTTTGTGCTGCTCGAAGGGCTGCTGGAAGTCAGCAAGGAAACGGCTGGCACAGAGCATGTCATCACGACCTATCAGCCAGGCGAGGCCTTTGGGGAAGTGCCGTTGCTGCTGGGTTCGGGAGCGGTGGCCAGCATCCGGGCACGGCAGGATTCACGGGTCATGCGGGTCGAAGCGCCCGCCTTTCATGCCTTGATGACCCGTTCGGACGCCATCGCCTCCCGTGTGCTGCGGAATATGACGCGGCGGGTGGGCGACCTACAACGGCTGGCCGTAGAAACGCCTCAGGCCGTGACCCTGTTGATCGGCAGCCGCGCGGAACCCGGCTGCTCTCAGCTTCGCGATTTTCTGGCCCGCAATCAGGTGCTGTTCAGGTGGCTGGACCCCGAAGAACCCGCACTGGCGGCGCTCATCCCTCCTGAGGTAGCCGCTGGACCTCAGCCTGCGGTGATTCTGCCGGGTGGAGGCGTGCTTATCCGCCCGACTCTGCGTCAATTGGCCGTCCAGGTCGGTCTGCAAGTTCATCCTGAACGGAGCGAATACGACGTGATCATCCTGGGCGGAGGCCCGGCGGGTCTGGCGGCGGCGGTGTATGGGGCGTCCGAGGGACTGTGCACACTGCTGGTCGAAAAACATGCACCGGGTGGGCAAGCAGGCACGTCTTCACGCATCGAAAACTACCTGGGTTTTCCCACAGGGCTGTCGGGAGACGATCTGAGTGCCCGCGCCCTGCGTCAGGCCCGGCGCTTTGGAGCCGAAGTCGTGACGACCCGTGAGGCCGTGGCAGTTATTCCCAGTGCACAACCCGGTCAGGGCTGTCATGTGATCACACTGGACGGCGGCGAACGCCTTCAGGCCCGCACGGTGATCGTGTCCACGGGCGTGGAATGGCGGCCTCTGCCTCTGGCCAGAGCCGGAGAACTCAGCGGGCGCGGCGTGTGGTACGGCGCGGCGCGCACCGAGGCGTCTGCAACGCGGGGCAAGGACGTTTACCTGATTGGCGGCGGCAATTCGGCTGGGCAGGCGGCCATGTATTTTTCGGGCTACGCCGAACGCGTGACCCTGCTGATTCGTGGCCCGAGCCTGGAGGCCAGCATGTCGCAGTACCTGATTGATCAGTTGGGCGGCAAAGCCAATGTGCGCGTCTGCCTCAACTGCGAAGTGGCGGCCCTGCACGGCGAGACCCACCTGACGGGTCTCACCGTACGCCACCACCGCAGCGATCCTCAACATTTAAAATCTTCTGTTGACGAACACATCGCCACCGACGCCTTGTTCGTGTTTATCGGCGCCGATGCCCGCACAGAATGGCTGCCCGAACAGCTGAGCCGCGATGAGCTCGGTTATGTGCTGACGGGCAGTGACGTTTCCAAGGACTCCTGGCCGCTGAGCCGTGACCCGCTGCTGCTCGAAACCAGCGTGCCGGGCATTTTTGCAGCAGGCGACGTGCGCCACAATTCGGTCAAGCGGGTGGCGTCGGGGGTGGGCGAGGGGAGCATGACCGTCGCCCTGGTGCACCATTATCTGGGCCTACAGCAACAGGCCTGAGTTCCGTATACCACCACACACTGTGCCGCTCGGCCTCCACCGCCCGGAAGAATGAGGAAAAGACAAGGAGTCAGAACGCGAGGAAAGTCATGGCTCAGCTCGCTTGACCATGCCAGCATGCATGATCTTGACCACTCTGGGACCCCTCTTTTGAATCATCGTGACCGCCAAATCCTGGAGGCCGTCACCGATGGTTACGTGTCCCTGGACCGCGAGTGGCACTTTACGTATGTCAACCGGGTCATTGCCGCAGTGACGGGAAAAAGGACTGATCAGCTGGTGGGGCGGCCCTTGACTGAGGCGT
>JAQBPF010000450.1 GCA_028287665.1 Deinococcus sp.
GCGGCTACTGGCGGGTTCATCTGCCGGACGGCGTGCAGCATGACTTTGTGCCGCTGCCGGATGACCTGAACACCGACCTGCTGAGGCGAGATTTTACGGTCAATGCGATGGCCTTGAATGCAGCGGGGCAAGTGCACGACCCGAGCGGCGGGCAGGCCGATCTGCGGGCACGTCGGCTGAGGATGGTGTCGGCGCACAACTTACACGCCGATTCTCTGCGGGCGTGGCGGGCGGCGCGGTTTGAGGTCACGCTGGGATTCCGGATGGACGCCGCCACCGAGCAGGCCGTGCGGGATGTGGCCACCGCCCTCTCTGCGGGCCGCCTGCCCCAGCCTGCGCCTGAACGGGTGCGCGAGGAGCTACACGCCCTCCTGGGTCACCAGAAGGCGGCGCAGGGCATCCTGAGGCTGGAGGAACTGGGACTGCTGGCCCTCACGGTACCGGAACTGCGGGAAGGCATCGGGGTCCAGCAGGGCGGGTTTCATCACCTGGATGTGTTCGGGCATGGGGTGGAAGCCCTGCACCAACTGCTGGCCCGATTTGCCGACGCGCCCCTGCCCCTGCGCTGGGCCACTCTGCTGCACGATGTGGGCAAGCCCCGTGCTTACGTGCTCAGCGGCGGCCAGAACTTTTATGGACATGACAAGTTGGGCGCGGAAATCACGCGGGAGGTGCTGGCGCGGCTGAAACTCCCCGGAGACGATACGGCGCGGGCGGCGAGTCTGGTGGGCGCACACATGCTGCCCCTTCCCCAGAACGATACCGAGGCACGGCGATTTGTTCACCGTCGCCGCCCGCTGTTGCCCGATCTGCTGGCGCTGATGCTGGCTGACCGGGAAGCGGCGCGGGGGCCGAGCAGCAGTCCTGCTTCCCGTCATGCCTACGCCGCCGCCTTAGACCGGGTGCTGGCCGCGCTGGAAGACCAGCCCGCCGCGCCCAAACCGCTCTTGACGGGCAGCGAAATTATCGCCCTTCTAGACATCACACCCGGCCCGCAAGTGGGGCGGATTGTGCGGGCGCTGAATGAGGCCGCCGCGCTAGGCAACGTGAAAAACCCTGAAGAAGCCCGCACTTTTGTGCAAAACTGGGCCGCCTCTCCCCCAGCAGATGAAGTTCCTGATGAGCTGTATAAATGAGAAAAACTTCATTTAATGTAGAGCGGTGAGGTATGCTGATTTACCATGCTCGCCGCCATTTCCCCTGAAGTTCGCCTCCACCAGCCCATCACACCCGATTGGGTTAAAAACGCCGTGTTCTACCAGATTTTTCCCGACCGCTTTGCCCGCAGTGGGCGGGTTACGGGCCTGAATCTGCAGAACTGGGGCGACCAGCCTCACTTTCACAAATACATGGGCGGCGACCTGTGGGGCGTGATCGAGAAGCTGGACCATATTGTCAGCCTCGGCGTGAACGCCATTTATTTTTGCCCGGTGTTCCAGTCGGCCAGCAACCACCGCTACCACACGCACGATTACTATCAGGTCGACCCGATGTTGGGCGGCAACGAGGCGCTGACGGCCCTCATCAAGGCGGCCCATGAGCGCGGCCTGAAAGTGGTGCTGGACGGCGTGTTCAACCATTCCAGCCGGGGCTTTTTCCAGTTCAACGACCTGCTGGAACAGGGCGAAGCCAGCGCCTACCGCGACTGGTTTCATGTGGAAGGCTGGCCCCTGTCGGCCTACGACGACGCCCGCCCCGCCGGATACCACGCGTGGTGGGGCAACCGCGCCCTGCCCAAATTCAACACCAACAATCCCGCCGTGCGCGACTTTCTGTGGGACATTGCCGAATACTGGATCAAGCAGGGCGTGGACGGCTGGCGCTTGGACGTGCCCAACGAAATTGACGACGATTCCTTCTGGCAGGAGTTTCGCCGCCGCGTGAAGGCCATCGACCCCGACGCCTACATCGTGGGCGAAATCTGGGGAGACGCGCACCGCTGGCTGCAGGGCGACCAATTCGACGCCGTGATGAACTACCATTTCACGCGGCCCTGCCTGGCCTTTTTCGGCGCCCATACGCTGGATCACCCCATGAACGAGCGCAGCGGCACCGGGTTCGTGCCCCCCATGGGTGCCCCCGAATTTGGGCGGCGCATGACCGAAGTGACCCAGATGTACCACCCGGATGTGGTGGCCGCGCAACTGAATCTGCTGGACTCCCACGACACGGCACGGTACCTGACGGCTGTGGGCGGCGACGCCACCGCCTACCGCCTCGCCACCATTTTTCAGATGACCTATGTGGGCGCGCCCTGCATCTATTACGGCGATGAAATCGGCCTGCCCGGTGGCCCCGACCCCGACTGCCGCCGCGCCTTTCCGTGGGACCGGGAAAACGAATGGGACAGCGCCACGCTGAACCTGACCCGCCAACTGGTGCAGGCCCGCCACGCCACGGCTGCGCTACGGCACGGCACCTTCGACGTGACCCACGCCGAGGGCGACCAGATCGCCTATGCCCGCGCCCACGCCGAAGGCAACGCGCATGTGGCCCTGAACTGCGCCCACCACGCCGCCCGCATTCCCCTGACGGGTGTGCAGCCGGGCAGCTACACCGACATACTGACGGGCCACACGCTTGAACTGGACGGTGACACCGAGATTGAAGTGCCTGCGCGGAGCGGCGTGGTGCTGGTACCTGCGCGCGCGTAGGGGATCGTCTGAGGGCAGATCAAGGGCGATTGCTGGCGCTCATTCACCTCCCTCAAGCGTGAGAAGCTAAACCCGTAGGAACAAGATGTTTTTTCAATCAAAAGGGGCGACAAGGTAAACACCCGTCGCCCCACGCTTTTTGCCCTTCGACCCTTAACCGCCCGTCCTCAATGCAGAGGCACGTGCCCCGGAAAGCCGATCAGCCAGTCGAGCAGGTCGCCCACCATGGCCGACGCCGTGACCATGCCGCCTGCGCCGCCGCCTGCAAAAATCAGGATGCCGCTCTCCTCTCCCTCATACACCAGCGCGTTCCGGCTGTCTCCGGCAGTACACAGCGGGTGCGTGTCGGGCAGGCTTTGCGGCGACACCGTGGCTTTCCATTCCCCGCCCTCGCGGATCAGTTCGGCCACCAGCTTGATGCGTTCGCCGCGCTTACGGGCAGCGGCAATGTTTTCCAGCGTCACGTCTTCGATGCCCGTGACCTGCACGGCGCTGAAGGGATAATTGCCATCGGCGCTGAAGCGGGCCAGCACCGCCAATTTGTGGGCGGTATCGAATCCGCCCACATCCAGCGTCGGTGGGTCTTCGGCGTAGCCCATCGCCTGCGCCTCGGCCAGGGCTTCCGTATACTCGCGGCCCGCTTCCATCTGGGTCAGGATGTAATTGCAGGTGCCGTTCAGCACGGCCTGCA
Organism: Deinococcus sp.; assembly: GCA_028287665.1. GTDB lineage: Bacteria > Deinococcota > Deinococci > Deinococcales > Deinococcaceae > Deinococcus. The sequence continues at coordinate 3,346 of JAQBPF010000450.1, forward strand.
AGCCCACAAAGGTGCTGGCCCGCAACACGGTACTCATGGGCCCGATGACGGGCGTTCCGGCCATCACGCTGGCCTCGTAATACAGGCGTCCGGCCAGCGCATGATCACGCAGATCGTCCCAGCGCTCGGCCAGCAGGGCTTTGTTGGCAGTGATCACGGGCCGCCCGCTCCGCAGGTAGGGAGCCAACAGTTCCAGCGGACGGTCTATGCCGCCCATACATTCCATAACCACCGCGCATTCCTGCAAAAAGGCCGGGTCGTCGGTCAGGGCAATACCGGCCGGAATATCGCGCTCGCGGGCAGAGTCGCGCACCAGCACGCCCGCCACCACCACCTCTACGCCCAGATTATCGAAGATGTCTTTGCGCTTTTGCAGCAGGCGCAGTACATTTTCGCCCACGGTTCCACAGCCCAGCAAGCCCACGGTCACGGTTCTCATGGCGTGAATGTAACGCAGGCACGCAGCGGGGGCCGGGGGGTGGGATAGGTGTGGGCGACGAACAGATGCAAACCGGTTCAGGCTCCATATCTTGGCTTTGCGCTCAGTCGTCTAGTTGGCCGGACGCTACACTGGCTCTATGTTGCCCGTGTCAAGAACTCGTCTGCCTTTCCGTATTCCGCCGTGGCCCTGTGCTGC
>JAQBPF010000271.1 GCA_028287665.1 Deinococcus sp.
ACCACCGACAGGCCCGACTGCCGACAGGTTTGGACCATGATCCGGGAGATCAGGTCGTCCACCAGCACGAGGCTGGCTTCTTCCCGGCCCACCAGACGGGCCGCCTCGATGTTCTGCACATCGCGGATTTCGGCAACGATGTGGTAAGGCTCAGCCCGCCGGTTGGGATGGTTGGTGATGGCCAGAATGGTCTTGATCACGCCCGAATCGGCATTGTCGTCCTCGGGGGCCAGCACGATAATCGAGCGTGCTCCGTGTGGGTTCACAATTTCCAGGTCGGCCAGATCAATGGGGTTTCCAGTGCGGCACACGATGCGGGTCCGGCCTGTGGAGCCCAACCGGGCACGCAGCTCATCATCCATTTCGACCTTGTCTTTGTCGGCCAGAATCACGATGCAGGCCCGGCGCTGGTTGGCATTGGCCACCATCAGCTCGGACAGGATGGTGAAGACGTGCGGCGACCAGCCGAGAATCAGGGTGTGTCCTTCCTCCGCCACAAACGAGCGGCCCTTGCGGAGTTCTTCCAGCCGGGCTTCAATGCCGCTGGTGACCACGCCGATCAGCATACTGACGACAAAGATGCCGCCGAGCGTCATGACAAACATGGTGCCCAGAAAGAGTGGGGTGCCGCTGTCTCCTCCGATGGCTCCCGAATCGAGGGCGCGCATCAGGTTCCACCACAGCAGCCCGCTGAAGCCGAGCGGTTTCTCGTTCGCCCCTGCAGGAACCTGCTGGGTCGCCTGCACGAAGAGGGTCACGACCACGATCAACAGGACGGAAATCAAGAACAGCCAGCCGATCATGGCCGCTGGTCCCCGTGCCATGGAGTTGTCGAAGCGGTAGCGCAGGTGCTCGCCAAAGGTTGCTTTTCTCATGTGGGGTGCCTTTCGGAAGCTGTGCCCACGTGGCACTGAACGCAGCCACGAAAGGATGAGGGGTGAACAGAACCTGATTTGAAAAGCTTCGCCCGGCAGGCGAGCGGTGGAGACCACGGTGTCGTCTGACGCTGAACATAGAGGTCGTTTTCTTAAATTTCTCTTACGGGGCGGCCGTTATGGTCGTGCCCTGCCGCTGGGAACGACCTGGGTGTTGGCCCGGCAACCCGCCCAGGAAGCGGGAGCAGACATCTTCCCCCCGGCGCACCACGACGCCCACCGTGCCTCGACAGAACGTGTACGGCAACGTCTATGGAGGCTGGGACACGGTCATTTCTACCCAGGAACTCCGCGAGGAACTTAGAAAATAAGCTTTAGAAACACTCCGAAGGTCCGCACTCTCAATTCAGGCAGACCGGAGTCTCAGAACAGCAGGAAACGCAGAATCTTGTCTTTTGGTGCGCTGGGGAGAAGCCGGAGGGCCAGCCTCCATGGCCTCAAAACCGTCAGGAAAACCCGTCAAAGCTCAATCAGCGAAGACCAACCGAAAGACCAGTGCCTCTTGACTTTTCATAGCTACTTGGTTATAAATAACCTATGGGCTATGGTACCGAATCGTTCAGCTCACCCACCGACGTCCTCCGGAGTCTGGCCGATCCAACCCGGCGGAGCATCTTTGAACATCTGCTCCGCGAAGGCGAGCAGAATGTACGGACGCTGACGGACCGTGCTGGTATTTCTCAGGCGGCGGTGTCCAAGCACCTGAATGTCCTCAAGCAGGCTGGCCTGGTGAGCGACCGACCTGAAGGGCGAAAGGTGCAGTACACCGCCGAGCCGCAGGGTCTGGACCCGCTGATCGACTGGATCGGCTTCTACAGCGCTTTCTGGCGTGACCGCTTCGACCACCTGGAGGGTCTCCTGGACCGGATGGACCCGTGAGGGACCCCGTTGCCGCCCAGCGTTCGATTGTGGTCGAGCGGTATCTGCCCCACCCGGCCGAAAAGATCTGGCGTGCCCTGACTGAAGGCCACCTCACCGCGCAGTGGCTGATGCCCGGCAACTTTGAGGCCGTGGTCGGTCACCGCTTCACGCTCTCCAGCGCCCCCGTTCCTCATTGGAATGGAGTGACCGAAGGAGAAGTGCTTGAAGTGCAGCCCTATGACCGCCTGGTGTACCGGTGGCAGACCGCTGGCGCCGCGCCGGACGGCCTGAGAACCACAGTCACCTGGACTCTCTCCCCCCAAAACCAGGGAGTGCTCCTGCGGATGGAGCACTCCGGTTTCCGGCCTCAGGATGAACCGAATTACCAGGGGCTGACGTTCGCCTGGCACCGCTTCCTGGCCTCACTTGAAGGAACAGTGGTGTCACTGGGGCTGCAAGACATCCAGCACCCCATCTGACCGCAGAAATCGGCCTCGTCCATTTACCATCCCCGCCCCAGTGCTGGACCTGATCAGGAGAACCCGTGAACGTGATGATGTTTCGCGCCAGCATCAAGGAAGAGCATCTCGAGGATACCGAGAACGCCGTCAGAACCATGTTTGCGGCCATTGAGGCCCATCAACCCAGGGGCGTCAAATATGCATCGTCGCGGCTGGGGCAGAGTTCGACCTATGTGATTTTGCTGGCCCTGGCAGAGCCGGGCGAGAATCCCCTGGCTGCGGTTCCTGAGTTTCGCGCCTTCCAGCAGCAGATCCAGGGGTGGCTGTCGGCCCCCACGGAAGCGCAGCCGCTTTCGGTGGTGGGCAATTACGACCTGTTCTGACTTCTGTCAGCGCCCTGTTCATCCCGGTCAGGCGGACTGCGGAGGATCTTTGGGCGCGCCCAACCAGTGCCTGAGTTGCGCTGCGAACTCCTCGCCGGTCCAGTCCTCCACACTGATCCGGGGGAGCGCCAACGGGGAGGTCCGGCGGCGCACGGCCTGTCCGGCCGAAATACACGCCCACTGAAACCCAGCTTCCTGCACCAGCCTGCCTGAATCCTCTCCATACGAGCCGAAGGGAAACGAGAAACTGGTGACTGGCTGCCCAGTCAGCCGTTCCAACGTGACGCGGCTGTCCAGCATCTCACCCCGCTGGGCCAGCGGACTGAGGTCGCCCAAAGCAGGGTGTGTGACCGTGTGGGCTCCCACTTGAATCAACGGATGGGTGGCCAGCTGGACCAGTTCGGGCACCGTAACAGGCCGGTCGAAGGGGTCGGCCCAACGGCTCGCCTGAGGTCCGGCCCAGTGCCGCAGGGCCTCCATGGCCGCCGTTCTGGGCTGCGGATCGAGCGACCGCAACAGGCGGTACAGCGCAAGATATAACTGCTCGCGGGGGCCGGGCGGTGGACCTGTTTCCGCCCGCCAACCCTGGAGGGGTGCGCTGGGGTCCTCCAGGGTCCAGTTCTGAACCGTTTCCTCCATTTCTAGGCGCAGGTGCCCCGGCAGCGGGTGAGGATTGAGCAGCAGATGAGCCAGTTCATCCCACCAGAATGGCTGGGACTGGCCCACGTACCCGCTGGCCACGAAGACGGTGGCAGGCACCTGCGCCTGTTCCAGCAGCGGCACCGCCTGATGCAGATTGTCGGCGTACCCGTCGTCAAACGTCAGGGTCACCTGCCGCGCCCTGAGCCGCCCGGACGGTTCCGTATCCAGCATGTGTTCAAGCGTGACCGGCTCGGCCACCTGGCGCAGAATCTCCAGATGCTCCGCGAAGCGCTCTGGCCGCACGCTGACGCCCCAGGGATCCACGCTGGGCTGGGCCACGCGGTGATAGAGCAGGATCAATCCCGGTGGGTCTACCATGCGCTGGGCCTGCCGCCGCAGATTCGCCAGTCCGCGGTACAGCGGCCCCCTGGAACTCAGGCCCCTCACGCGGGTTCCGGTTTGGTGGCCCGCACGGTATAGATCACGCTGTAGCGGGGGTCGTGGGCGGCCAGTTCGGCGGCCTTCAGTTCCGAGGCCGCCAGGCCCTCCAGGAAGGCAACAGCGGCCAGCACATTACCGTGTTCGCCCACCTCCACCTGCGCCGGCGGAAACGCTGTTTCGAAGAGGCGGCGGGCAGAATGCACCGTAAAGCTCCAGTACCAGGGCCAACCGTCACCGCCTGTGGGCGTGATGCCCGG
>JAQBPF010000274.1 GCA_028287665.1 Deinococcus sp.
AGGGTCTGCCCATCGGCCAGCAGGCCCGCCGGAAACGCGGCTTCCTCCATCTTGTCGGCGCTGAGGGCCATGTGCAACGCCTCGCCGCGTGCGTGGGCCACCAGATCGCCCGGCTGGGGCGGAATAAAATCTTCGGGGCTGACCCGGGTGACCAGCACGCGGGCTGCATACGACACGGCGGCGGGCAGCACTCCGGCCACCACATCGGCCACATCGGATTCGAAGGTGATGCCCTCATGCCGCTTGCGAACGCTGTCCACGAGGCCGTAGAAGTTGACCGGCTGGCCGTCGGGCTTGTGCGTCTGCACCACCACCAAGTCGTCAAGCTGCACGCTGGAACCGGGCGTCACGGCAAACCAAAAGATCGTGGGCGTGGCGTCTTCGGTGCCTAACACCATGCCAATCGTAGGTGTGGGTTCTACCAGTCTCACGCCAACACCGCCGGGTCGAAGGTGCGGGCAATATGCGCCCGAATCCGGCGCGTGACCAGATCGGCGCTGCCCATGCTGCGGGCCATCGCCTGCTCCAGCGCGGCTGTGGGAATCAGGTTCTGCGGGGCGCGGGGGTCTTTGTGGGCGTGGCTGCCCAGCCTCAACAGCAGGTTGCCGCTCAGATTCGCCACCTGCTTCACAATCGGGGGCAGAAAATCGGGTTCGTCGGGGGCGTACATCTCCAGCCGCATCACGCCGCTCATGGGATGCTGATAAAACGCTGCCTCACACAGCCGCACATACCAGATGAAGCGCGTCACCGTTTTGTTGTTGTACTGCATGTGCAAAATCGGCGTGCGCTCGCCGGGTTTCAGTTCGGCCAGCAGCGAGGCGCGGTCTGCGGGCAGGTACATGGTCTGAATGGTTTTGACGCAGCCCACGACGGCACCGTACAGGTTTTTGCCGCGCAATGTTCCGTCCTGCACGCTCAGGGTGGTCAACCATTCGCGGTCATCCTGTTCGTCTATGGGCACAGCGGAAGCGTACCCGTGCGAGAGTTCCTGTTCGGCAGCCAACATCTGCTGCTGCAAGGTGTGCAGGGCCGCCAGCGGATCGGAAGTCGTATTTTCTACCGGCTTATACAGCAATGTCCCGGTATGCGGATCGCGGGGCGAGAGGGTGCAGGGATCGAGCCTCAGTCCCGGCGCGTGTGCCAGCAACCGCATGGCCTTCACGTCGGTCAGTTCGGCAGGCCGCGTGCCGTGTGGGCACAGGCTGACAGCGCCCACCACATACGCCCCGAAGCCGCCCATACCCGCCGCGCCGTCGTCGTCTTCAATAAACACGCGAGATTCCATGCGCCGCTTGCCGTCTACCACGTACACCCGCTCCAAGCGTTCGGGAATAGGACGGGCCGCCACAGCCGCCCAGCGCGGCGTTTCTATGTCGATCAATTCACCTTCAAAGGGCGTCAGGGCCAGCTGCCCGCCCTCTATATCTACAGGCCAGGGGTCAAGTCGAATCCGCATTGGGCGCATTGTAGAGGGGTTGCCGGAGGTGCGCTGTAGGCCGGAGAGGAAACGGCAGAACAGGCAGGCGGGCCCCCAATGAGAGGACCCGCCTGCTGGTAGTGTTCCTGCTTATTTACGGTGGCCTGGGGCCGCGCTTATCCGTGGTAGCCGCTCAGGGCCCGCAGTTGCCGCTCATCCGTCAGGGTCAGGCAGCGGTAGGCGGGGGTCAGCAGACCGTCGTCGCGCATTTCACCAATCAGCTTGCTCACGCTTTCGCGGGTGGCCCCGGTGCCCTCGGCAATCAGTTCGTGTGTGGCCCGCACAAAACGCAGGTTATCGGGGTGCGTTCCGCCCAGGCTGGAATCGGCCAGATTCAGCAGGTAACGGGCAATCCGCTCGCGGAGTTCGCCGTCCTGAATATGAACGCCATCGTTCATTACGCGCTGAAGCTGGGTGCTCAGGCTGCGCGTCACTTCCCAGAGTTCTGCGCCCGTGAGATGCTCCAGATGAATAGGTGTGATGGTCGCGTCGGTCAGGGCCATGACCTGATGGCTGCGGGGCTGGTCGTGCAGCGTTTCTTCACCGAAGATGTCGCCGGGGCGCATGTGGCGCACGGTCAGGTTGCGGCCCTGTGGGGTCAGGCGCACGGCCCGCAGCAGTCCGGTTTCGACCCGGTACAGGGTGGGGGCCTGATCTCCGGCGTAATACAGAGTGTCGCCCCGGCGAATCGGGCGGCTCCGGAGGTCGAGGGCGTTGGGAAACATGCTGGTGGTGCTGGCGGTGGTGCTGGACGAGTGCAGGGCCATGACGTGCTCCTTGGGGGTGAAGACGGCGGGGCCGCTGGTGCTTCCAGACGGTCAGGTTGCCGTACCTTTGTCACCAGACTGTACAAGGTTTGTACAACCTTAGATTGTTCATTCTATACACTGCTCCAGCCATCTGAGAGCCATAAACATTGCTTTAAGACCCGGCTTTCTGAATGTCATCTGACGCCCATCCTCACGCCGCTTATGGCCGGGCCAGTAAGGTACAGAGATGCTTACTCCCTCTAAAACACTGGTATTGACGCTGCTGGCCCTTGGCCTGGGCACGGCGCAGGCGGTCACCTTTGGCGGCCTGACCGTGACGCCGCGTGGCCCCCAGACACTGAACCTGGAGACGGGCGCAACCGAGTTGCCGCAGGGCGGAACCGCCACCGACAGCCGGGGCGGGCTGAAGCTGGTGGCTGCCGCCATGCAACTCCAACCTGGCACCGCACTGAAAGCCCAGAACGCCACCCTGACCACCCGGCAAGGCGGCACCTTGCGGGCGCAAAATGTCACCTATGACCTGAAGGCCGGAACCCTGACGGCCACAGGCAACGTGACCTACGCCGACGCCAGACTGAAAGGCGTGACGGCCAACACCGTGACGATCTATGTGAAAACGGGCTTTGTGACGGCCACCGGCGGCGTGAAGGCCACCACTCCAGCCTTGTCGGGCGCAGTCCTGATCTTTGACAGCCAGACCATGCAAACCCTGCTCAGCGGCCCCTTCAGTCTGAAGACCTCGGCTGGAGCCAGGGCGGGCGCGGCGGGAGAGCGGCTGCTGCTGGCTTTTGCGGGCAACCGCCTGACCCGAACTTCTGTGCCGGACGCGGGGGCATTGGTGCGTTTTGGGCCGTATCTGAAGTAGGAGCAGGGCAGTCTAAGGGGCGAAGGGTCTAGGGTCTAAGGTGTTGGGGCGGGTAGCTTTCTTGGTGACCCCCTCCCCCCGCTCCTAGACGAGCGTCCCTCTCTCTGTGAGCTGTTCCAGTCCCACGAGTGGAGAGGGAAACCGCTTGGAGTTGAGCTTCTGATCTTTCCTTAGACCCTAGACCCTTAGACGCCCTTCCCCAGAACCGTCGCCTACACTA
>JAQBPF010000040.1 GCA_028287665.1 Deinococcus sp.
GACAGACATCACCTCGCTGGTTCAGGCGCAGATCCATCTGGAATCCTTGAACGACACGCTGGAAGAGCGGGTGGGTGAGCGCACCCAGCAGCTCGCCGCCCTGACCGCCCAGTTCCGCTATCAGGCACGGCATGACCACCTCACAGGGCTGGCCAACCGGGCGGCCTTTGAAGAGGCCCTGGAGCACGCCCTGCGGGAGCTTCAGCAGACGGGGCAGGGATTTACCGTGCTGCTCTGCGACGTCGACCACTTCAAACGCATCAATGACTCGTTCGGTCACAGCGCAGGGGACCAGGTGCTTCAGGACCTGGCCCAGCGGCTGCGGCAGGTGATTCGGTCCAACGATCAGGTGGCCCGGCTGGGCGGAGACGAATTTGCGCTGCTGCTGCCGGGTGTGGGTGACCTTTCAGTGACGGACCGGATGCAGGAGATCCTGATGCATCCGGTCAAGCTGGAACATCAGGACGTGTTCGTCCAGTTGAGTATGGGCATCTTGTCGATTTCAGAGGGGTACATCACCGCCGAGGACGTCCTCAAGGATGTGGATTTTGCGCTGTACCAGGCCAAGCGGAGGCGCAGCGGCACAGCCAGATTTCAGGTGTTCGAGCCAGAACTGCGTGAAGAACTGCGCAGCAAGGTAAAACTGGAAACAGAACTGCGTCACGCGCTCAGACGTGACGAACTGGTGGTGCACTATCAACCGATGGTGTCCCTCCAGGACGGGCAGCTGCTCGGGGTCGAAGCCCTGGTACGCTGGCAGCATCCGGAGCGCGGGCTGCTGCTCCCCGGGAAATTTATTCCGCTGGCCGAAGAGCTCGGGCTGGTCGGTGAGATCGACCGCTGGGTGCTGGCCGCCGCTGAGCGGCAGATGGCCCAGTGGTACCAGGAAGGGTCGACCCATCTGCAGCGGTGCCCGGCGCTGTGGATGAATGTGAACGTCTCCACGCAGGAACTGGCCTCGATCGGAGAGGTGACCGCCCACCTGATCGGTCAGACGCTGCCGCAACCGTGGCATCTGCAGATGGAAATCACGGAGCGGGTGCTGACCCGCAGCAGCGACGCGGATCCACGGGCGCTTGACCTTCTGCGTCAGGCGCAGGTGGAACTGGTGGTGGATGATTTTGGGACGGGCTATTCGTCGCTCAGCACCCTGCACCGGTTCCCGGTGCGCATGCTCAAAATCGACCGTTCGTTTGTCAGCACACTGTGTGAAAATCAGGAACTGGTGCGCGCCATCGTCTCCATGGGCCGCGCCCTGAGCATGACGGTCGTGGCGGAAGGCATTGAAACCGAGACGCAGCGGACCCAGCTGGTGGACCTGAACGTAGAGGTCGGCCAGGGGTATTTGTTTGCTGCCGTGTTGCCGCCGGACGAGATCGGCACGTACCTGCGCTCCGGAAGGTGCCCCTGGCCCCGGCCGGAGCAGCAAGGACCTGCCGTGAAGTGACCGCAGCTCAGGCGCAAGTCTGGGGCAGAATGTCTGTGCCGGGTGTTCCAGCCCCCTCCACTGTCCCTGAGACGCCTCTTGGCCTTGAGCGCCAGATCAACGACGCCGTGAATGAACGCCGGAGCGAGATTCTGTCTCGAGCGTCTACTCGCGCATTGCAGGTGTCCAGTGCCTCTGAAGCCTTCCGGGCCCTCCAGGGGGCAACCCATGAACTCTGATGCAAGAAAGCTTGTGCCGTGGGGAGGGGTACGCTTGCTGCAGCCATCCCTGAAAACCCTCCCATCTCACGTGGCCAGACGCTCCCCAGAATGCACCCAGGTCCCCCCGTTCCCTGCTGTTCGGCAGCGGCTTTCCCCCGGTACTTTCGAAATCTCGGGCACGGTGGCTGGGGAGACGGACGGACACGCCAGGTTCTTCAGCAAGGTGAATCTCGTTGGCCCCTTTTTCGGCCAGGGAAGACGGCCCAAGCTGAATGTCTTCAGTGTGCCCACCGTCTGCCGGGGCTGCGAAGCGTCCGTCACAGGCCCAGACCGGGAACATGACATGGACACCAGGCGGTCCTGAACCCGTGACGGCACATCCGGCATGGGCGGATGTCACCCTGATGCACGGCCAGGATCAAGTCGAGCAGGTGACGGCAGCCTCTCTGGGCAGGTGTCTGGCCCAGGCTTACCTGGGGGACGGAGCAGCCGCCCATGTCCGAAAGTGCTCCAGCTGACGGTGGGCCATCCAGTCACACACCTCCTCCAGATCACTGGTCGGAACCGCCGTGAACGGCAAGACAGGTTGGTAGCCAGGCGGCCCGAATTCCGGAGTGAACGTACTGATTTCGAGGCCCTGTGCCTGCTGGGCCTTCCACACGGACTGCCACCAGCGCTCATGGGCCGCCAGGTGCCGGGCGACTTCGGGGGCGCGTGGATCGGCGACCTGGGGACCCTGCTCGAATCCTACCCGCGTGTGGAGATGAATGCACCGCTCGAAACAGGCCTCAAGGAGTGGGTCCAGGTCCTCGAGAAGGCGTTCGCACACCACGACCCAGTGGCTCAGATCCAGCGTGAGCGTGAGCTCCGGAAAGCGCTGAAGCAACCGCAGCGTGCTCCACGGCGTGTAGGTGATGCAGCCCCGGTGGGTTTCGAATGCCAACGGGGTCTCCAACTGTTGGGCCCGCTGCAACACGCCAGCCGTGAACAGGTCTGCTTCCTGCTCGGTCCAGGCGTCCCAACCGGGTTGCACGTTCAGGAGCACCGGCTTGAAGGAGAGCGCCTGTTCCAACTGGCGGTCAAATTCATCAAGATGCGCCTGCACACTGTGGGTCCGGACGCCCACACGGGTGATCAGGGGAACGATCAGGTTGAGAGCGTGGCGTTCAAGGCCGTCTCGCAGGGGGCCGTGGTCCGGCAGGACAGACAGAAACGCTTCTACCCCGCTGTAGCCAGCGGCTTTGAGCTGGCCTAATCCTGTCCCGAGGGGCTGGGCGTAGCCCCAGAGGGAGCGGTAACTTTCGAGCTGCATGTCGGCTCCTCAGTCGGTGATGGCGTGATCCGTTGCCGCCACTGATTCCGGCGTGCAGAGGACCCGGTGGGCGGACAGAGTGAAGGGGGTCTGAGCGTCCAGCCCCCACGCTGACGGTGGCAGGCCGGGAAGGCTTCTCCGAGACAACCTCGGCAAGCTGCGCCGCCCCGAAGCCGTTGGGTTCGGCTCAGTCTGCGGTTGCCCCACAGTCGGTTCAGTGCCGCAGGCTGCCAGGGAAGTGAGCCCCCAACGCACCCAGGGGGCTCAGTGGCTCGCTTCAGCCAGAATGCGTTTGATGGTCTCGCTGGCCAATCGGCCGTCGAACTGACCGTCATGGTGCGTTTTGAGGTGCTTCATCACTGCACCGATGTTTCCGGCACCCTGACTGACCGCTTCCCGAATGACGGCTTCCAGCGCTTCGGGAGAGAGCTGCCGTGCCCTGAGTTCTGCCTGAGCCTGACGCTGGGCTTCGGTGGCCTGCGCGTGAAGGGCCTGCAGCACAGG
>JAQBPF010000042.1 GCA_028287665.1 Deinococcus sp.
CGCAGCCTGAATGCCAGTATCAACGGCGGCAACCTGCGCTGGGCGGGCCTGCTGACGGGCGGCGACCACCGTCTGGAAGTGAATGCCGGAAACGCGACGCTGTACCTCAAAGAAGGCAGCAACGTGACCTTGCGGGCCGAAGTGACGGTGGGAGCCTTCAAATCCGACTTTGCCACCAGTCAATCGGGCGGGTTCCTGAACACCCGGCATGGGGGGCAATTGGGCAGCGGCGAAGCGCAACTGTCCTGCCGGGTCACAGCGGGCCAGGTCAAGGTACTGACGGGATCGGGGGTGGGGTTATGAAGGAGAAGGTAAAGCGCATTTTGGATTTGGTACGGGCCGGGAAACTCGACCTGAACGACGCCGCGCCGCTGCTGGCCGCCCTGAGTGCGCGGCTGGCCCTCACAGACGCAGACCGCGAACTGATCGGATCGCTGCTGGCCCGAGAGGAGATGGACACGGGGCAGGTGGCCGAGCATCTGCTGCTGCTGCGCGGCGTGCGCGATACGCCCCCAGCCGCGCCGCGCCCGCCCAATCCCCCCGGTCATCCCGGCTGGGCGTGGGACGAGCAGACCCGCTCAGAGCGCCCTGGACGCGGCATGAATGTAGACGTGAATATGGAGGGCATCATGGACGGTGTAAACAGCGTTTTAGGGCGAGTCGGCGGCATGATCGGTTCGGCGGGTGCGCCTCCCCGCGCCGGGGCTACAGCCCGAATCCTGCGCGTGCAGGTGGAATCCAGCGAGGGCGACGAGTACGACGCCAATCTGCCCGTGAGCCTCGCCCCGCATCTGCACAAGCTGATCCCGGCGCACGGCATCCGCGCCCTGGAACGCGCTGGCCTGAGCCTGGAGGCGCTGCAACTGCTGATCGAAGCCTCGCCGCCCCCCGGCAACCTGATCAACGCCGAAGACAGCGAAGGCAACAGCGTCAGGCTGACGCTTTCGTAGGAGGAACGGAGTGTGGAGCGCAGTTGAGCCGTTGCCACGTTCCACGCTTCACCTTCCATCCCCTACAGTGAATCCCATGCCCCGCCCCCTGCCCATCCCTTTCCCCGATGAAACGGAAGCGCCCACCGTGACTGAACTGCGGTTTCCCAGCAGCGGCGTCACGGTGCGCGGCGATTTTACCCTCAACGAATTTGCGACCCTCACGCCCGACAATCTGGAATTCCTGCGCCTGTACGTGCGGGTACGCGGCAATTTAAAAGAAGTAGAGCGTGTGCTGGGCGTGTCTTACCCCACCGTTCGTGCCCGCTTCGATACCCTGCTGCGGGCCATCGGCTACGAACCTGAACCCGCAGACCCCCAGTCGGAAGTGCTGGAACGGCTGGAGCGCGGCGAGATCACGCCGGATGAGGCGGCGAGGAAGTTGAGGCGCTAGGGCTGGTGTGGGTCAGCCCCCGCTGGCCTTATGCGCCTTCAGTGTGCGCCTGCACATCCCGCTTCAGCCGCATCAGAATTGCGCCCATGCCACGCAGACGCATGGGCGTAATCAGTTCGGTCAGGCCCATATCCATATAAAACTGATCCGGCACACTCAGGATGGTTTCGGGGCTTTCGCCGTTCAGCGCCTCGCTCAGAATGCCCGCGTAGCCGCGCACGGTGGGGGCTTCCTCGGGCACTTTAAAGAACATCTGCACGCCGCCGTCGACCTCTTTGGTGACCAGGAAGAAGGGGCTGGCGCACTCGGGCACCGGCTGCAAAAATTCGGGGTGGTCCACGTACTGCTGTGGCAGGGGCGGCAATTTGCGGCTGTATTCCAGCAGGGCCTGCAACCGCAGCGGCTTGGGCGCACGGCGGAACAGGTCCACGATGCTCTGGAGTTTTTCGGGCAGGGGCGCACTGGGGGGGGTAGAGTCGGCGGTCATGGGGCCACTGTACCCCTGAGGCTGGGCGGGATATGGTAAGGCTTGTCCAGTTGACCCATTTTGTCAACTGATAGGCCGATTCGGTACAATCAGGGCCGACAGTCTGCCGGACAGGTTGACCTGAGAGCCCTGCGCCCCATTCTTCAGGAGGAATTCCCATGAGCGAGCAAGCGAACTATGCCAAAGATGTACTGGTCAACACCGACTGGGTGGCCGCGAACCTGAACACCCCCGGCGTGCGCCTGATCGAAGTGAACGAAGACATCTTGCTGTACGACACGGGCCACATTCCCGGCGCGGTGAAGGTGGACTGGCAGGGCGACTTCTGGCATCCCGTGGAGCGCGACTTTATTACGGCTGATGAAGTGTCGGCGCTGCTGGGCCGCCTGGGCATCAAGGAAGGCGACCAGATCGTGCTGTACGGCGACAAGAGCAACTGGTGGGCCTCCTACGCCTACTGGTTCCTGAGCTACAGCGGCGTGAAGAACCTGAAGCTGATGAACGGGGGCCGCCAGAAGTGGGTCGCAGAAGGCCGCGAGCAGACCACCGAACCCACCGAAGTGACGCCCACTACCTACCCCAAGCTGACCCGCGACGAGAGCCTGCGGGCCTACCGCGACGAAGTGCGGGCACACCTGGAGAGCGTGAAGGCCGGAACCGGCGCACTGGTCGATGTCCGCAGCCCCGACGAGTTTTCGGGCAAGGTCACGCATATGCCCGCCTACCCGCAGGAAGGCGTGCTGCGCGGCGGCCACATTCCCGGCGCACGCAGCATTCCCTGGGCCAAAGCCACCAATGAAGACGGCACCTTCAAGAGCGCCGACGAACTGACCGCCCTCTACGGTGGCGAAGGTGTGACGCCCGACAAAGACGTGATCGCCTACTGCCGCATTGCCGAGCGTTCCAGCCACAGCTGGTTCGTGTTGCGCGAGCTGTTGGGCTACCCCAACGTCCGCAACTACGACGGCTCGTGGACAGAATGGGGCAACGGCGTCGGCTTGCCCATTGAGAAGACCTACAGCGAGGCGTAAGCCGCTGAGCAGGAAAAATTAAGCGAAGGCCGGAGCGGTGAGAAGCTGCTCCGGCTTCTTTGTGTTTGGGGTACAACATCAAGGTGACCTTAATCTAGGTGCCCTGGGCTTACTTTGACGTTAGGCTGAAGCCCGTAACAGACAATTCAGTGCCTTTCCTGTCGGTGTTCTCCGCAGTAAGGATCAGACATGGGACTTAGCCCGGTCTATCCTGTCCCGCCATTCTCTGTCCAGCGAGGTTTCCCCATGAAACGACTTGGTTCTGTCATCACCATCGCGGCTCTGCTTTCTGCTGGCTCCCTCACCTCCTGCACCATGATGTCTCCGGGGATGGCCCAGGCCAAAGCGTCTCTGGCCGTGCTGCCGCCCCTGTCGGTGTCCGGCGATCTGCGCCCCGACGCACCCGCCCTCAGCGCACGCGGCAGCTATGCGGTGGGGGTACAAACGCT
>JAQBPF010000279.1 GCA_028287665.1 Deinococcus sp.
TCGGGCAGTTCTACGTAGCGGCGGGTGGTATCGACCTGTTCGTGGCCCAGAAATCCCGCCACCCGCGTGAAGTCCTTGACAGCGGCGTACAACTGCGTGCCCGCGTATTTGCGCCCGGCATGAAATCCCCGGAATTCATGTTCGCGCCCACACTTCAGCGCCAGCTTTTGCAGCCGTTCGTAGGCGCTGGAATAGGCCGAGAAGGTAAACAGGCGACTGGTGGGTGTGGACACAGTTTCAGCCTTCAGGACTTCCAACGCTTCCCGGAGCCTGGCACTCAGGGGCACAATCCGCGCCTTGTCACCCTTGCCGTGCGCCACCAGCAGCCGCCTGCGCCGCAGATCGATGTGGCCCCATTCCACCGCCAACGCCTCGGCGATCCGCAGGCCCGCGTGCGTCAGCAGCAGCAGCAACGCCGCTTCCTGCGCGTCGGCCCCGGCCAGCATCGCCTGCACGAAATCGGCGCGATACGGGGGATTTTTCACAATTCCTTTGGTGCGGTCTTTGGGGCGTTTCACATCGCCAAAAGGATCGGCGTCGGTCGCCCCGGCCCAGCGCAGGGCACGGTAGAGGGCCGACGCCGCAGCCACACGCGCCTGCACAGTGGCAGGCTTCAGACCCGACGCACTCAGGCTCGCCACGTATAACGCGGGTTCACGGCGGCCCGGATGCGTCAGGTTCCAGGCATGGGCGCTGGCATGGTCCACCACCACCTTCACGCCCGTTCTGTAGGCCCGCAGAGTGTGTGGGCTGACGCGCACGCCCGCGCTGGTATCGCTGGTCAGGCACGCCAGTGTGAGCGCCCACAGATCTTCTGCGTCTTTGTCACGGGCGGCGCGAATGGCCCGCACCCGTAAAGCTTCGTCACTCAGGCCAGCAAAAGCACGGGCCTGGGCAAGGCGGTCGCCGCTGTACAGTTCAAGGGCTGAAGGTTCGGACATATGTGCCGATGATAACAAGCCTTATCAACGGACGCCACCACCTGGAGGGAAGTGACTCAGAGGCGCCCCTGTCCGCACTTTCTTCAAATCGGTTGTAGCCTGACCGTTCTAGGGCTCTGCTCAGGCCACAGCACCCTGCGCCCCAGGGTCCATGGGCCCTCAAATCAGCCCAGACAGGCCTTCCTGGCCCTCCTGTGGGGTTGGTTCATTTGAGCTGTACAGGACCGCTTTTTTGAATGTTGCTGGATTTGTGGTGCGTTGACAGGGCACTGTTGACCCGTTCGGGCTACAGAGAACGCCGGTACCGCCGATCAGCCAGACCTGCGAATACCAGCATCAGGGCGGCCAGCATCAGCGCGGGCCAGTCGCCTACGCGTACGAACAGGGTTTGCCCGGTCAGGCGCAGTGGGCGGGCATGCAGAACGCCCTGCCCCACCTCCAGCGTTTGCAGGGGCTGGCCCAGATCATTGATCTCGGCGGCGACGCCCTCATTCACGCTGCGGACCACATAGCGCCGCGTTTCGATGGCCCGCACCCGGCCCATCATGAAGTGCTGTTGCAGGCCCCAGCCGTCGTACCACCCGTCGTTGGAGACATTGACCAGAACCTCCGCTCCTTTCTCGACCAGGACGCGGGCCACCCACGGAAATACGCTGTCATAACAGACATAGGCTCCGTACTGAACGCCGTTCAGTTGCAGGGTGTTGAGGGTTTTGGCAGGCGGGACACTTTCCAATGAGATACCGATGCTGCGCTCGATCAGGCTCCAGGCCGGGGCCAGAGCTTCGCGGAACGGGAAATATTCACCGAAGGGAACGGGGCGGGCCTTGTCGGTGTCGGAAGTGACGCTGCTTCCGTTCCAGGCACGCACCGAGTTGCGGCGGGGTTCGAACTCACTCACGCCGTAGATTCCGGCGGCGGGCACCGCAGGCAGGAGGGATGGATCACCCACACTGCTTTCGCTCCAGACCACGACCTCATCCGGGCGGCGGTTGGCACGGGTCAGGTCGGCTTGCAGGCCCACCTGTTCCTGCGCCGTCAGTTGTCGGGAGGCTCGGCCAAAGGAATCGATGGTGGTTCTCAGCAGCAGCATGGGCGTGGCCGCCGTGCCTGTGGCCGCCGTGCGGGTCAGGCCATACACCAGGGCCAGAGCCCAGGCCGCCGCCATCAGCAGCAGCGGGCGGCGTCTCCCCCATCCAGCTCCCCGTTGCCGCGCCGTACCCACAAAGCAGGCCAGCGCAGCCGCTGTGGCGCTGACCAGCACACTGCCCAGCAGGACGCCGCCCAGATCGGCAATCTGGATCAGGGGCGTGGGCAGCAGCGTATAGCCCAGCGTGGGCCAGGGAAAGGCAGGTGGGCCGAGGAAGCGCAGCCATTCCAGCACCACCCAGCCGCCCGCCAGCCCCCATACCCGCGCCCCGGGCGAGCGGAACAGGCGGCCTACCAGCCACGCCATGCCCGCCACGAACGCGCCTTCCAGGGCAAACAGGGCGAAGGCCAGCACCCCCGCCGGAGGAAAACCGAACAATTTGCCCAGAAAGGTGGTCAGCCACCACAGATGAACGGCGCTGTAGGCGGTGCCTGCCCAGAAGGCGCGGCCTGCCACCTGCCGGGCGGTGTCGCCGCGTGCCAGATAGGCCAGCACCGCCGCCAGGGGCAGAAAGCTGAGGGCGCTCCAGGCCAGCGGGAGGCCGCAGAGGGCCAGAAAAATTCCGAGGAGAACCGCAAGCAGCACGGACGGCAGGGAAGGCGAGACACGCATCGGGCGCATTGTAAAGCGGGAGCAGGTGAGCTTTCGCGCAGCCAGGGCACACGGTGGAAGATGGAATCTGCATGAGCAGACGGGGGGGCTGTTCGCGCGGTCTGCTTGACTGCGGCAGGCCCAGGCGCTCCTGACCGGATGAAGAGAAGACTGGTGCAGGGACTGCCCCAATTGGGGGTGACCTGCCGCTCGTGCCCTACGGGGCTGCTAGGATGACACCACCTTGAGAATCGCGTTTATCAGTGACTTGCATGCCAATATTCACGCGTTGACGTCCGTGAAGCGGTTCCTGTCTGAAAATATCGTCAATCAGGTGATCGTGGTCGGTGATCTGGTGGGGTACGGCGCGAGCCCCGGCCCCGTCATCGATTTTGTGCGGCGTGAAGGCTGGATCACCGGCCTGGGCAGCAGCGACATGCGCGTCTCGATGGAACTCGGAGAACGTGCAGAGCGCAAGGGCGTGGCCGATCAGGTGTTGGTGTGGACGCGCAAAATGCTCACGCCTGAGCAAAACGAGTACCTGCGCCGCCTGCCGCCGGGTGGCCGGATCATGACGCCGGTGGGGCGCGTCCGCTTTTTTCACGGCTCGCCCCACAACCCCGAAGAGCGTCTGGACCTGATGGCGCAGGAGCGGGAGCTTGAGATGCTGGCCGAGACCCTCAACGCCCGCGTTATCGTGGTGGGCGGCTCGCATGTGCCATTTGTGCGCGTGATCGGAGACACCACCTTTCTCGATCCCGGCAGCGTGGGCCTCAGCCTCAACCATGAGCCGGGCGCGGATGTGGCGATTGTGGATTGCGTGGGCCGCAAACCCAAGGTGTCGCTGCACAAGGTGACCTACGACTTTGCCTCAAGTGCCTTCGACATCATGGCCTGGAATCTGCCGCCCGTGATTGCCGACGTGATCCGCACCGGGAAGATGTAACCGGAGTCGACAGCAAAAAGCAGAGAGGCATCTGCAAACGCGGATGCCTCTTTCGCTTGAAGGACCGGAAGCTTGTGCTCAGACCAGGACGCCGTTGCTGCTCACTCCCAATTCCACGGCTTCGAGTTCTTCTTCATAGCGGGCCACCAGTCCGGGCGCACCCAGCAAATCTTCGAGGGCCACCATCAGGGCGCGGTAGGGCGCGGGGCGGGCGGCCTCACCCATCAGGCCCAGGCGCCAGATCACGCCTGCGGTGGGGCCAAGGCCGCCTGTAACGCTGATTTCGCGTTTGCGGAGGGCCAGACGAACGGCCGTGTCATCCATTCCCTCGGGCAGGCGCAGGGCCAGCACGGTGGGCAGGCGGTCTGCTTCGCGGCGCACATAATGGGAGAATCCCAGCGGCGCGAGGGTCCGGGTGATGACCTGTCCGAGTTGCTGCACCCGCAGTTTTCGGGCCAGCAGGCCCTCTTCCAGGGCAGCCTGTAGGGCGGCATGGAAGGCGTAATGCAGGTTCACAGGAATGGTGTGGTGGTAGGTGTGCTCGATCCAGTAGTCGCGCAGCCCCTCGAAGTCGCAGTACCACAGCGGCGTGGGCGTGCGGCGCGCGGCATAGCGGGCAAAAGCGCGTTCGCTGATGGCAATCGGCGCGAGTCCGGGCGGGGCCGACAGGCATTTCTGTGCGCCGGTGTAGGCGTAGTCCACGCCCCAGTCCTGCATATGGAAGGGCTCCATTCCGGCAGTCGTCACTGCGTCCACCGTGAGCAGCACGCCGCTGCCGCGCACCAGTCGGGCAATTTCCGGAACAGGATTCAGGACGCCCGTACTGGTCTCACCGTGGACCACCGCTACCATCGCCACGCCGTCCAGATGGGCCGCCACGTCTTCGGGTTTGATCGCTTCCCCCAGCGGAGCCGTCACCAGGCGCACATGAGCGCCGTAACGGGCCGCCATTTCGGCCATGCGCCGTCCGAAGCTGCCGTTGGCACAGACCAGAATCTCATCGCCCTTTTCGACCAGATTGGCGAAACCCGCTTCCATGCCGAGGCTGCCCGTTCCCGCCAGCAGCGCCGTAAAAGCTTCGGGTTCGGTGCCGTACATCACGCGCAGATCGGCCTGAATCTCACGGTTGAGCGCAAAGACTTCCGGGTCCATGTGCCCCAACATGCCGCGCATCATGGCTTTCTGGGCACGGGGATGAATCGGGGTCGGGCCGGGCGTGAGCAGTACGTGGTGGTCGTGGGTGTCCTCGAACATTTGACCGAGTGTAGCATCCAGTCGGGTGCCGGGAGCAATTCTGTTGCGCCGGGTTGGCTAGATCGCCAGCTCTGAGCAATCTGATTGCGTGAAAATCAAAAAGGAGGGCTGAATGGTCTGCTGGTCTGCCTGGGCGCGTCTCAGGTCAGGCCGGAAACACGGCTCCGGGTTCTCCACTCTGGGTATGGGCATCGACCAGCCTCAGGAAATCGAGGGTGTAGCGGGCCACCGTTTTGGGGTGTGAATCCGTGAGGGCGTGGGTGCCGCCCGGCACCGTTTTGACCAGGGCATCGGGAATAGAGCGGCGGAGGTCCCGCACGGTCCAGGAGCGGATCACGTAATCCAGATCGCCGTCAAGCAGCAGCGTCGGCACGCGCACCTGCTTGAGCAGCGGGCCCGTGTCGTGCTGGCTCTGGTCGGTGGCCAGCCGCAGCATCAGGGCCGGGCCGCTGGTGGAATAGGCACTCAGCGCGGGCAGCAGCAGGGGCAGACGTTCGTGGGGCAGGTCGCGCAGCAGGCGCAGAAACTGCATGGTCACGCTGGGGTTTTCGGGAATGCCGGTGGGGGCGCAGGCAATCAGGGCCGAGGTGCAGGTGGGATAGCGGGCCGCCAGATCGAACACCACCTCGCCGCCCAGCGAGTGACCCAGGAGCGGGGCACAGTTCAGCCCGCAGGCCACCAGCCACGCGGCCAGATGGTCGGTCAGGTCCTCGATGGTGCGCGGATAATCGCGTCGGCGCTGGCTGAAGCCGTGACCGGGGGGGTCATAGACATAGTCGGTGCGCTCGCGGGCCAGTTCGCGCGATACGCGCACATACATCCACGACGCGCAGCCCAGTCCGGGCACCAGCACCAGCGGGGGGCCGTTGCCGCGCACCCAGGCGTGGGTTTGCAGGCCGTTCACGCGGGTAAAGTGAGATTCTCCTGTGCTGGAGTCTGCGGAGCCCCGCTTCACTGCGCCTGGCCTTCACGCAAAAAGCTGAGCACCAGTGAATTGAAGCGCTCTGGAGCGTCCACCATCACCACATGGCCTGCCCCTTCAATTTCTTCGTAGCGTGCGCCGGGAATGGCGGCGGCCAGGGCGCGGCCCAACTGGGCAGGCACCAGCGCGTCACGGGCTCCCCAGATCACCAGCGTCCTGACGTTGAGGTTGGGCAGCACCTCGAGGATATTGTCGCCCAGCAGATGCACCGTGCTGCGCCACATGTTGGGCAGGCCCGCGCGGGCGGCGTCCAGCAGGATGCGCGGCACGAACGACTTGCGGCCCGTGGCCATGGCCCGCGGCAGCTTGAGCGCCACCCGCACCGGATGACCGTCCAGCAGGCCGCTGGCACAGGCCAGAACCAGGGTATCGACCCGTCCTGGCCGCAGGGCCGCCACATGCAGAGCGATATGGCCGCCCATACTGTGACCGATCAGGGTCACGTGTTCGAGCCGTTGATTGTCCAGCCAGGCCGC
>JAQBPF010000281.1 GCA_028287665.1 Deinococcus sp.
CTGACGTGCCCGCGCTTTCATGTCACAGATGAACCGCCGCCGTTTTCTGTCGCTGCTGGCGCTGCTGCCCGGTGTGGCCGCTGCCCAGCGTGCCGCCTCGCCCACGCCCCTCAAATTTACCGAGCTGTACGGCAAAGTGACCGTGCGGGGCGTGGAATACAGCGACAAGCTGAAAGGACTGAACGGCAAGCGCATCAGCATGAGCGGCTATATGGCCCCGCCGCTGAAGCCCAAACTGGATTTTTTTGTGCTGACGCGGGAGCCGATGAGCACCTGCCCCTTTTGCACCACCGCCGCCGACTGGCCCGCCGATATCGTGCTGGTACTGATGCCGGACGGCCAGGAACTCGACCCCACCACGCGCGGCCTGAACATTACCGGGCGGCTGGAAGTGGGCGTCAAGAAGGACGATGAAACGGGTTTTGTAAGTCTGGTGCGCCTGTATGCCGATGCAGTCGCTTCCCGTTGATGTCTGCTGCAACTACGGTGGTTCGGCCCCCGGACATCAGGACTGGTTCGGCCCTCACCACCCACGGCCTGAGCTTTCAGCATGGGCGCGAAGTCACGCTGACCTATCGTGATCTTCACCTCCCAGCGGGCGCACAACTGACCATCACAGGGCCGAGCGGCACAGGCAAAACCACGCTGCTGCACCTGCTGGCCGGACTGCTGCGGCCCACCACTGGGGAGGTCAGATTCGGCCCCACGTTGGTCAGTGCGCCGCAGGAAGGCCTGCGTGAGGCGTTCCGGCGGACGCATGTAGGCTACGTCTTTCAGGATTTCCACCTGATGCCGGGACTGAGCGCACTGGAAAACGTGGAATTGGGATTGCGGGTGGCAGGCACGGCACAGCCTCACGCCAGGGCAAAAGCCGCGCTGGAACGGCTGGATCTGGGCCACCGCCTGAACCACGCGCCGCACCAACTGTCTACGGGCGAGAGGCAACGGGTGGCGCTGGCCCGTGCGGTGGCCCACACACCGGGCCTGCTGCTGGTTGACGAACCCACCGCGCACCTTGACCGCAGCCGCGCCGGGGCCGCTCTGGACTTGCTGCGCGAAACCGCCGACCATCTGGGGGCAACATTGATCGTGGTCACGCACGATCCGCTGGTGGCCGACGCCTTTGCAACGCGGCTGGAACTGGGCGATGTGAAACTGGGGGATACCCGGTGAATACCTCGCTCTGGATCGCCCTTCGTGCGTTGCGTGCGCGGCGGGGAGCCTTGTTGCTGACCGTGCTGGCGGTGGCCCTTGCAACAGCCACCGCCCTCACCGTGCCGCTGGTCTCCCGGCAGGTGGAGCGTGGAGCGCAGGACGCCGCCCAGGTGTTTGACCTCCTGATCGCGGCTCCCGGCAGTCCCACACAGGCGCTGACCTCCAGCCTGTTCTATCTGGACGCCCCCAACGGCAATCTGCCCGCCTCGGTGTACCGCGACCTGAACACCTCGCCTGGAACGCGCCGCGCCGTCCCCATTGGTCTGGGCGACAACCATCTGGGGTTTCCTATCGTGGGCACCAGCACCGCCTTTTTTGACCAGCGCATCAAGCCCAAAGACCCGCCGTATTTCCGTGTGGCGCAGGGCCGCACCTTCGGCACAGAACATGAGGTGGTGGCAGGCGCACGGGCCGCGCGGGAAGCGGGGCTGCGGCTGGGGTCTACCTTCAAGGGCGCACACGGCCTGGAGGAAGCCGAACACTCCGAAGACGAGGTCGAGCACGACGGCGTTTACCGCGTGGTGGGCATTCTGCAAGCCACGGGTGGCCCGGTAGACCGCGCGCTGCTGACGCCGATAGAAACCATCTGGGAGGCGCACGGCCAGCTGACTCCGGCCTCTCAGCAGGTCACGGCGGTTCTGTATACCTCCGAACAATTGGCAGGCATTTATACCACCGTGCAGCGCATCAATGCGGGTGGCAAAGCAATGGCAGTGCTGCCCGGACAGGTGTTTGCCCAGGCCCGCGACGTGCTGGCACAGGGGCAGGCGGCCTACGCGGGCTTGTCTTTGTTGGTGCTGGGCATCGCCGCCCTGACCGTGTGGTTGGGCGTCCACGCAGCCACCCTGGAACGCCAGCGCACGGTTGCCCTCCTGCGGGCACTGGGAGCCGGAAGGCCCACCGTATTCGGGCTAGTGCTGGCCGAAACGCTACTGACCGTGACTCTGGGCGTGCTGCTGGGGCTGGGACTGGCCCTGCTGGTCAGCGGCACAGGCGGGCAAATGCTGGGCAGCCGCCTGGGATTCGTGTTGCCTGCCCCGCAACTGACCTGGCCGCTGGCACTGCGGGCACTGGCCCTGATTCCACTGGGCCTGCTGGCGGCGCTCCCCCCGGCGATCGGCGCGGCCCGCCTGAGTCCGCTGCGTTACCTGTAATACAGATTCCGAATGAAAGGCCGAAATGCACGGCCTTTCAGCCGAGCGGAGCGAGTGGGACAAAGTACGGATTTCGGGAGATGGACGTGCAGGTGGCGCTGTTCCGACTGTACGGGAATCATACGGAATCCGTATAATGCTCCGCCTGACCCTCCCCTGACCTGCCGCTTAAAGTCGGCTGACACAGGAGGCGCAGGCTTGGGCATGACTCATTTTTCAACCCAGGCTTCTGCTGCGCCGCCCCGCCATTCTTCGGCACGGGTGCTGTTTGCCCACGCTGCCGACGCCTTTTTGCAGGTGCCCCCGCTGCACAGTTTGGGAGACCGAACCCGGCGCGGGGCGCTGCTGGCCGCCTTCGGACAGTTTTTAGGCGCTGGCCTGAGCGGGGGCGTGCCGCTGCTGGCCTATACGCGCCTGACGGGAGAGGCATGGCTGCGAACATTGGCCGACACTGAACGTGCCGAGGCTGGCGTTTTGCTGGCCGATTTCCGGGCCTATCTGCGCGATTGGGGATGGCTGGACAGCGCCCGCCCAGTGAATCTGCCAGATTGAGAGAGAAAGAGGGAGTTTGAAAAGAAAGCCCCGCTTGGGTATCGGCGGGGGCCTCAACAGGTCTACAATTGGAGGCCAATGATCACGGGCGACATC
>JAQBPF010000067.1 GCA_028287665.1 Deinococcus sp.
TCGCTGTTCACCTGGACAAACAGGAACAGGGCGATGGTCGCCGCCGCCACTGCAATGACCACCGACATCAGGAAGGGTAGGGTCAGGTAAGTGGTCATTGCCCCGGTTTGCAGGGCCATCATTCCGGCGTAGTGCATCACGCTGATTCCAAAGCCCGCCACCACGCCGCCGGTCAGGAACCGGCCCCAACTGGGACGGCCACCATTGACGATCAACAGGGCCGCTGTAACGAATACAACCGCCGCCAGTCCCGAGGCCACCGTGATGAAGAGGTTGTACTGAATCAGAGCGTCGAGTTCGAAGGCCAACATGCCCACAAAATGCATGGCCCAGATGCCGTAGCCAAGCAGCGCTCCTTGCGCCAGCAGTCGGCGTTTGCGGCCCATCTGGTCGTGGCCCATGCGGCTGGCCAATTCCAGGGAAATATAGGCGGCGAAGGCGGCGATAACGTAGGACAGGGCGACGTAGCCCCAGTTCCAGGTGTGGGCGAGGTGTTGAGTATGGTCCATAACGGCTCCTAGAGGGGTCAGACTGCGGTGGCAGGATCAGGAGAGGGCTGAGATGAGACGCGGCAGACCATAGGCCAGCTCCCTGAAGTGATCAGGGCGTCTGAGCCTTGCTTGCCGCCCAGGGGCGGTCGGGTTTGAAGAGACTGGCGATAGAGCCAATTCGGTTGATCTGCAGGGGCGCCTGATAATCGGCCACTTTCCGTCATCCTCAGAGGAAAGGCACCGCCTTGATCCAGTCAACTGCTCGGTCTCCATCAAGCGCTCTTGCTCAGTGAAAACAGAGGCTGGGCGTGATTCATGAGCGAAGTGAGCTCCTCATGAGTCTTAGCTAGTGTGATGACCGGGGATGCTTGATTGTGTGGGCTTTACTACCAATATCCGGTTCATTGTTGGGGGAATTGGGGGGAGTTATTAAATGAAGAATTGATGGAATAGATTTTCGACCCTTTCTCTATGACTCATTGAATTGCCTTGCTCATCACCCCGGCTATCCGCTACAGAAGAGCTTGTGATTGCCTTTTGAACCGGTCTTCTGGTTCGGCCATCTGGCGCTCAATCATGTATTGGTGTCTGAATTTATCTGATCACTCTCGAAACAAACCCCCTTTCTGCTGGTCTTCCTTTCCCTTTGGCCCCACCGCCTACACTTGCGCCATGAACAAAAAGGTATTGATCCGGTTTGTGCCGCCTGCCCCGATAAAAATCGCGGTCAGCAAAGGCGTGAGCCGCACCCGTGACTGGAACACCGACAAGCTGGTGGGGTTTTTGCAAGAAGGGCTGGAAATCTGGGCCGCCGACGCCTATCCCGAATTGGAACTGAACGTGGTGGACTCGCGGCAGGCCGAAATCCGCTTCGAGGGCTGGAAACCGGACAAAGAATTGGCCGCCGAGATGCGCGAGGCCATCGGTCAGCAGATGGGAGTGGTGCTGGAAGGCATTGAGCCCGACGACTATCTGAGCGAGTAAGCGGCTGGCGGCGTGATGTAGGGCGCTGGCCAACCTGTTCCATTCAACCTGTTTCATCCAAACTGTGCCATGCTGAAGCTCCATGTCACATATGCAATTGGTGCAGGAGCATGTCGGTTCGGGCCTGACAATCAGAGTGCACGCCCTCACGCACGTCACCCGGTTTTCCCGCACGGCGGAGGGCGAACTCGGTGAAACGCGGGAGATGGATGGGCGCTTTACCGTAGAGGCCGAGCTGAACGGTTCGGGCGTGTTGCTGGAGCCCGGAGCGTTTCAGTATTCGGTGGGCCAGATCGAGGCCAATGTGCAGCAACAGCAGCAGGGCGGTTTCCTGCGCCGGGCCATCGCCACCGCTGGTACGGGTGAGAGCGCCTTTGCCACACGCTTTACCGGACAGGGCAAGGTCTGGACGGAACCCAGCCGCAAGCATTTCATCATTGCCGAGATGTCGGGCGACCCCAGCGACGCGATGCTGCTGGACGACCGCGCCTTTTATCTGGCACAGGACACCATGCAGCTCGGCACACACACGCATTCCAGCATTTCGGGGATTTTGTCGGGCAACGGACTGCGCCAGCCCAAGCTGTCGGGCCGGGGCGTGTTTGCCGTCGAAAGCCCCGTGCCAGTCAGCGAAATCGAGGTCATTGAACTTGAAGGCCGCCAGACCCTGACCGTGGATGGCGACCTGGCGCTGATGTACAGCGCGTCTCTGAATGTCGAGTTGCGCCCGCTGGTGCGCGGGTTGCGAAATGCCATGCGAACCGGAGAAGGCTTCGTCTACGTCTTTTCGGGCAGAGGTACGGTCTACCTGACGCCTACCCACCGGATGTTGTCGGGCGCGTCCCTGTAGGGCAGTGGGGCAGGGCGTTGGGGTGGGCTCTTGGCCGAGTCTTGATCTGGAGTTCTGTTGACCTTAAACTGCCTGCCATACTGCAAAAACCGTTACAAAGCCTGGGCGTTGGCGGCGGCAGCATACCACCGGTGCGCCCTGTTCCATATGACGCCTCTCAGCCTCTGGCGGAACCGCGCACCCTAACTCCATCTTCTTCAGCCTCCTCCTCCTCCTGGGTGAGGCTGCTTTGCTGCCCTACAGCAGGACTTCTACCGTCACCACGTCGCGCCAAACCCCGTCAAGCTGGGCGTGGCGTTGATGGACCCCCACTTCACGGAAGCCGCAGCGAATGTGCAGGCGGCGGCTGGCGGTGTTCTCGGTCAGCACTCGGCTGGTGAGTTTGTGCAGGCCAGCAAGTCTGGCTGCTGCCATCAGCGCCCGGAGCGCTGCCTCGCCGTATCCCTGACCGCGTGCGGCCCGCGCCACATACACGCCGTGGTCGCCAATGCCCGCATAGACCTCACGGGCGCTGTACGGCGCACTCCAGGCGAACGCCACGACCTTGCCCCCCTCTTCTACCACCAGGGCCGGATGCTGGGCCGCCTGCGGGCTGTTGAGGCGCTCGCGGATGTCCTCCGGGGTCCGCAGACGGGTTTCAAAGGTGGCGATCCGGTCTGCTATGCCCTCGTTGTAAATCTGAGCTATAGCGGAGGCGTCGGCAGCTGTTGCGGAGCGGGCGGGCATCACCCATGCTGCCACGTTCCCGCAGATCTGCAAAAAACAGGAAAACCCAGCCTGAAGCGGAGTTTTCCTGTAGAGCGTTCTGTTGTTGTGTGAACACGAAAAAAGCATTGCCGGTGAGCAACGGCACCCGCGAATCATCCCTTATGGCTGCTGCCTTCCGGCCCTGACCAGGTTCAGGCGTTCACGCTGCGCTGCGCCAGCAATGCGTCCGGGAGTGTAGCACAGGAATCAGACGGTGCAAGAGCCACGCCGGAAGGCCCAAAAAGAACGCCGCCGAAACCCCGTAAAGGATTCCGGCAGTGCGTTGGTGCTGGAGATGGGACTTGAACCCACACGCCTCGCGGCGCTAGCACCTCAAGCTAGTGCGTCTACCAATTCCGCCACCCCAGCAGGTGATGAAGCGGTAGCAATGATAGGGGGGCACAGTAGGCATGTCAAGTTTGGCGGCTATTTCAAGCGTCACGCCCAGGTCCAGTCGGGTGTCCAGGGCTCGGCCTGTGCAGACCGCCTCTGCTGTGTGCTACCCTGACGTTTGCCGCCGCGAGCGGTGGGGCCGCTGAAGCCAGCCTAACCGTTACTTCAGTCTTTACCCCAGCTGCTGCGTGCGGGACTCCAATAACACGAGAGGTTCACTATGATCGACAAGAAACAGACCATCCAGGACAACGCCAAGAGCGACAAAGACACCGGCAGCACCACGGTGCAGATTGCCCTGCTCAGCGCCCGCATCAGCAACCTGAGCGGCCACCTGACCGCCAACAAGAAAGACAAGCACGGTCAGCGCGGGTTGCAGTTGATGAACGGCCAGCGCCGCCGCCTGCTGAAGTACCTCGAGCGTACCAACTACGACGAGTACATCACCCTGACCGACAAGCTCGGCATTCGCCGGGGCCAGCGCATCGTTCGCTAAGCTCCTGCTGCTCAGAGCGCCGACCCAGTTCAACGGGTCGGCGCTTTTCTTGTGTTGCCCAACAGCCTTTAGCGGTCGCTGGGGCGGGGGCGCATCCGGTCTGGAGCCTCCCGCCAATCGCCGCTGAGAACCGGGTCGGCTCCGGGCTGGCTCAGGCGGTCTGCACGGGCATACAGGTACACCCAGGCGGTCAGCGTTTGGCCGCCTTCCAGTTGCAGTTCCACCTGTTCGCGCGTGTACAGCGGCGGCGTTTCTTCGGTGCCTTCCAGGGCGTCCAGAAATGGGAGCGCGGCCTGCCAGTCGGCGGGGGCGTAGGTCAGGGCGTGGCCCAACACAAAATCTTGTGGGCGACCGGGAATGACTGCCGGGTACGCCTCGGGCGTGAGGTGCAGCAGTCGGTGGCCTCGCAGCGTGGCAGGCTGGGCCGTAAACGTGCCTCCCCGCGCTGCAACCCCGGCATTGCGTTCGCCGGGCATCAGCGTGCCGTACACGAAAACGGTGGTCAGCAGGTCAGCGGCGGAAACAGTCATGGGCCACATGCTAGCGGGGCGGCCAAATCGGGGCCAAAACCCGTCTATCTGTGGCTCATTTTAATCATGAAGAACAACTGTAATCCTCTGCGGTCAGGAACGAAACCAACCCCACACACCCCGCCACGCCTGCCCGCCAGACTGGGGCATGACCCCAAAAAACACGTCTGCCCGCCCCCTAGCCTTGGCCCTCTCTGCCGCGCTGGTCGGCGGTACGGCGCTGTTTCCGTCGGTGTTGGCGCTTCAGGCTGCCCCCAATGTCGCCAGTCCCAACGCGCCCAAGGCCAATACTCCGCCTTCCAGCGCCGCCCCCAGCACACCCGGAAGCGCCGCGCAGCGCCGGGCCTCAAACTCAACTGCTGCCGTGCCCCTGAGCACTTCAGAAAAAGCCTCGCTGAGCAGCCTGTTTACCAAGAGCCGCGCCGCGACCCTGCGAATCGAGCAGTGTGCGCCCAACAATTGCGCTGACCCCGATGGGATCGGCACTGCCTTTCTGATCAGTGCCGATGGACTGGCGCTCACGGCCTACCATGTGGTGTTTCAGGCCAAGAACCTGAGCGCCCAGACTGTGGACAAAAAGCGTTACGCCGTAGAAGTGGTCGGGTACGACGATCAGGCCGACCTGGCCCTCCTGCGGGTCAAAGTGCCCAAGGGAACGCCCTTTTTGCCCCTGGCCACCCTCCGTCCAGCGGTGGGCGACGCGGCACTGGCCATCGGCAACGGCGGCGGCGATTTTCTGACCTCCAAAACGGGCCGCCTGACCGCGCTGGACGCCGAAGCAGGCCGGGCCGACTTTCCGGCGGGCACGCTTGAGCTGAACGCACCCCTGATTCCCGGCGACAGTGGCGGCCCGATTCTGAACGCCAAGGGTGAAGTGACGGGCGTGGTGAGCTACATCAGCGTGCAGGGGCAGGGCAACAGCCGCCGCATCCAGTCTTACGCGGTGCCCGTGACCACCAACGATCCACATCTGGCGGCCCTGAAACGCGGCGAAAAACGTGAAGCGCCCGTGATCGGGATCGGCATTGGTGGCACTCTGGCCGCCCTGACCGACCTCAGCGAGAGCGATTTTGCCGAGGCCAACCGCGTCCTGGAACTTGATCTCGGCGCCACCCCCGGCGCATTCTTTACCAGCGTTTCGGCGGGCAGCCCTGCGGCCAAGGCGGGCCTGCAACCCCTCCAGTACAACGAGGAGGGCAAGCGGGTACGCGGCGATATCGTGACCGCCGTCAACGGCAAGCGCATCATCAACTTCCTGGAATTTCAATTTGCAGTGCGCTCGTATGCTCCGGGCGATACCGTCACCCTCAGCGTGCTGCGGGGCGGCAAAGCCATTGAAGTCAAGTTGGTGCTGACAGGCCGGAGCACGGTGGCCCAGAACTGATCGGCAACCTCAAGAGGGTCAGAGCGTCTGGCCCTTCTGTCCTGCCCCTTATTCTGTTAGGCACAGAACAATTAATCCAAAATTAAGCTTGACAATTCTGTGCCCGGCAGAATACTGTGACGTATGGACTCCGCACTCAAGAAAGCAGGCGCGATGCTGGCCCACCTCGACCTCTTTCACCACATGCTGCACCTGCGTGGGCTGCTGCAACTGGCTGCACATATGGAGGAGCGGGGCGACCGCGTCACTCTGATCAGCCCAGACACCATTACCCTGATCGGCAGCGAGCAGAGCGCCGCGCCGAATGTGACCACCACCAAGGGCGCAATCATCGTGTCGGGCAACGCCTACGCCGTGCTGCGGACGCTGAAGGGGCACGACGCCCCCGAGTACGCCGTGACCCGTGAAGAGTTGGGCGCACTGAACGCCCGCGCTGTGGCTGATATAGAGGCCGGAGACGCCCTGCGTGCCTTCGCCGACACCCTGACCCGTATCACGGCTGGAGCGTCCGCTGCTGCCCCGGCTGCCGCTGCTCCGACCCCCGAGGCGGCTCCTGCATCGACCCCCGCCAGTGCCGCGCCGAATCCCGAACGCCCCGCCCGCCCCCGCCGCAGCGCCGAGGCCGAAGCAGGCAACGCCGAACAGCCTGCTGCCTAAGCCAGCTGTACAGACCAGCCGTCCTGTGTGGGGCGGCTTTTTTTGGCCTTGAGGAGGGGCCTTAGCGCATAGCTGAACCTACTGTTGCCCCCGCTCCCGCCAATACGACGAGGTTTCAGTGGCAGGAAGGAGACGCAAGTTCTTCCCGTCAGCCCGGTCTGCCAGGGCCTGCGCTTCCTGGGCGGCGCGTGTCTGGCCCAGCCAGCCATTCCAGTAGGTCTGCAAAGTCTGTGTGACCAGCTTCAGCGGCACGGTATCCGACCCGTCCAGCGGCTGATACAGCAAATCCAGGTCGGTGAGCGGGCCACCGTTGGGGCCGCCCACAGGTTGCCAGTAGGGAATGTCCACGGTACGCAGGCCCCAGGCGTGCAGGGCGGCGCGGCGGGCGGTGGCGCTGCTGCCTGCTTTTGCTTCGGCTTCCCGGTCTGCCTCATCCTGCCGCCCTGCGTACACGCTGTCGGCAAAGATGCCTGCCAGCCCTGCCGC
>JAQBPF010000285.1 GCA_028287665.1 Deinococcus sp.
CGGCGGCCCGGCTGCTGATTGACCTGATCCGCGGCGTGCAGCCCGCCGAAGCTCACATCCGCTTTCCAGCCACCCTCATTGTGCGGGGGTCCACTGCTCCGCTCGGTCCCCCACTTCGCCCTTCGCCGAAGCCGCCGTCCACCGAGGAGGCCCCCGTGAGACCCTGACTCCCGCAGCTCGTTCTGGTGAACCAAAGCCCTCCGCGTCCAGTCTTCCTCCGAGGTTTACGATGCAACGCAACCGTTCCCTGAGCACCGCTGCCCTCCTCGCTGCCGCCCTGACCCTCGCTGCCGCCACCACCGCGTCCGCACAACAGCCCAAGAATACGTTCACGGTCGTGCGCACCACCCAGTGGGGAGCCAATAACCTCAACCCCTTCGCGCCCGGCGATCAGCACCTGCTGCCCACCAACAGCGCCATCTACGAGTCGATGTTCTATGTCAATTCGCTGAACGGCAAGGTCACCGACGTCCTGGGCACCGATTACGCCTGGAGCAAGGACAACAAGACGCTGACCGTCACCACCCGCAGCGGCGTGAAGTGGAACGATGGCCGGCCCTTCAGCGCGGGCGACGTCGCCTTCACCTTCAACTACCTCAAAAAATACCCGGCCCTGGACACCAGCGGCCTGTGGAAAAACGGTCTGACCGCGGTGAAGGCCAGCGGCAACAAGGTCACCTTCTCCTTCAACGCTCCCAATACGCCGATCTTCCAGTACGTCGCCAACCAGATCATCGTGCCCGAGCACATCTGGACCAAGATCACAGACCCCGTGACCGAAACGAACACCAAGCCCGTGGGTACCGGCCCCTTCGTGATGGACACCTACAGCCAGCAGGCGCTGCGGGTGCTGAAAAACCCCAACTACTGGATGAAGGCTCAGCCCTACATCGACGCGGTCGTGTGGACTTCGACCAACAGCAACGACGCTGCGCTGCTCAAGCTGCTGAAGGGTGAGGCCGACTACGGGTACGTCGGCATCTCCGATCCCAAGGGCGGCTACGCCGCCAAGGGAGCCAACTACGCCTACTACTGGCCCGTGTCGGGCGACAATTACCTGTACTTCAATACCGCCAAAGCGCCGTTCAACGACCCCGCGTTCCGGCGGGCCGTCGCCCAGTCGATCGATACCGCCAACGTGGCGCAGAAGGCCTACGCCGGAGCTGCCCTGGCCGCGCACAGCAGCGGCGTTATTCCGGCGCAGCAAAAAGAGTGGCTGCCCACGGCGGCCAAGAGTCTGGAAATCAAATTTAATCCCGCCGCTGCCGACGCCGCCCTCACCAAAGCGGGCTACAAGAAAAATGCTCAGGGCCAGCGTCTGGGCAAGGACGGCAAGGCGCTGCCCACCTTCAAGATCCTGGTGGGCGCAGGTTGGACGGACTTCATCACCATGGCGCAGGTGATGAGCGAAGACCTGAAAAAGGTGGGCATCAATACGCAGATCGACCAGCAGGCCTGGAGCAGCTACTCCGGCGGCTTTCAGGGCGGCACCTACGACCTGGGCATCAGCTGGGGCTGGGGCGGCGGGCCCACCCCGTACTACCTGTTCAACCAGAGCTTCTCGCCCGAGTTCAGCGCGCCAGTGGGCAAAACGGCGACGTCCAACCTCAGCCGGTACACCAACCCCACCGTCACCAAGGCGCTCGACGCCTTCCGCACCACCAGCGACCCGGCACAGCAAAAGCGGCTGATGGGCACCGTGATCACCACCGTGCTCAGGGACATGCCCTGGTTTCCTCTGACCGATCGCCTGAACTTCTCGCTGTACAACACCAGCCGATTTACCGGCTTTCCCACCAATGACAACGCCTACAACGAGGGTGCGGCCGACGATACCCTCGCCGCCCGCCTGATGTACCTCAACGTCAAGCCCAAGTAAGTGCGGAGATGGGGGAGGGCCACCCTGAAACACGGGCGGCCCCTCCCCCATCCCTTTGGAGTGCCTCATGCCTTACCTGCTGCGCAAGTTCGGTTTCCTGCTCTTTACCCTGTGGGTCGCCGTGACTCTCAATTTCATCCTGCCGCGGCTGGTGCCCGGCGACCCCATCGGGGCCATGATCGCCAAGTATCAGGGCAAGCTCGACCCGAGCGCCGTTGACGCCCTCAAGATCGCCTACGGTCTGAACGATCAGGGCAGCGCCGTCAGTCAGTACTTCACCTATCTGGGCAAGGTCTTGCAGGGCGATTTCGGGCGCTCCATTGGGCAGTTTCCGACTCCTGTGTGGGACATCGTGGCCCAGGCCGCGCCGTGGACCATCGGGTTGATCGGCGTCTGCACCGTCTTGTCGTTCCTGCTGGGCAGCGCACTCGGCCTGTACAGCGCGTGGCGTCGGGGCAGCTGGGTGGCAGACTCCCTGCCCCCCATCGCGCTGTTTTTAAACTCCATGCCGTACTTCTGGTTCGCGCTGCTGCTGCTGTACCTGCTGGCGTTCCGGTCCAGCGTCTTTCCGCTGGGAGGCAACCTCGACCCCTTTCTGACTCCCTTCACGGGGCAGTGGTGGAGCTCGATGCTGCGCCACGCCGTACTCCCCGCCCTGACCATCGTGGTGACGGCAGCGGGCGGTTGGCTGATCACCATGCGAAATAACGTCATGGGCGTCATGGGCGAGGATTACATCGCGTTTGCGCGGGCCAAGGGCCTGAGTGAAGGCCGTCTGCTCAACCGCTACGTGCTGCGCAATGCCCTGCTCCCGTCTTTTACCGCGTTCGGCATGGCGCTGGGGTTCGTGGTGGGCGGCTCGATCCTGACCGAGCAGGTCTTCTCGTACCCCGGACTGGGGCTGCAACTCTTTAACGCCGTGACCAACCTCGACTATCCCCTGATGCAGGCCATCTTTCTGTTTATCGCTCTGGCCGTACTGATCGCTAATTTTCTGGTGGATACCCTGTACGTGATTCTGGATCCGCGTGTGCGTGACGGGAAGGCCGAATGAACGGCGTGCTGACCCTGCTGCGGCGCTCGCCGCGCGCCGTGGCGGGACTGGTGATGCTGGCCGCGCTGCTGCTCCTGGCGCTGCTTGCCCCACTCCTCACTCCCTACAGTCCCACCTCACAGGAGTTTGGCAACTGGATCAAGCCCGGCCGCGAGCATCTCCTGGGCACCACACCCCTGGGGCAAGACATCTGGGCACAGTTGGTGTACGGCGCACGCCTGACCCTGTTGATCGGCTTCACTGTGGGCCTGGCAGCCACGGCCATCGCCACCGCCGTTGGCCTCACCGCCGCCTACTTCGGGGGCAAAATCGACGAGGCGATCAACGTGCTGCTCAATGTCTTTCTGGTCCTGCCCGGATTGCCGCTGCTGATCATCGTCAGCGCCTTCATGCGGGGCGGCGGCGTGTGGGCGATCATCCTGGTGATTTCACTGACGGGTTGGGCCTGGGGCGCGCGCGTGCTGCGCTCACAGGCGCTGGCCCTGCGCAACCGTGATTTCATCCACGCGGCTGTGGTCAGTGGAGAAGGTGCGGGCCGCGTAATTTTCTCCGAGATGCTGCCCAATCTGGCTGGCCTGATCGCCGCGAGCTTTTTTGGCACGGCGCTGTACGCGGTGCTTTCGGAGGCAGGCTTGGCCTTCCTGGGCATCGGGGACGTCTCGCAGATCACCTGGGGCACCATGCTGTACTGGGCCGGAGC
>JAQBPF010000124.1 GCA_028287665.1 Deinococcus sp.
AAAGCCATCGAATCGGGCGTGCCCAAGCTGAGAATCGAGGAATCGGCGGCCCGCAAACAGGCCCGCATAGACCGGGGCGAGGACGTGATCGTGGGCGTGAACAAGTACCGCCCCACCCACCCCACTGAAGTAGACGTGCTGAACATCGACAACGCTGCCGTGCGCCTGTCTCAGATTGCGCGGCTGGAGCGGGTGCGGGCAGAGCGTGACCCGGCCAGGGTGCAGGCCGCGTTAGACGCCCTGGAAGCCGCAGGCCGTACAGGCGAGGGCAACCTGCTGGCCCTGAGTGTGGCCGCCATGCAGGCCCGCGCCACCGTGGGCGAGGTCAGTGACGCACTGGAACGGGTCTGGGGCCGCCACGCCGCCGAGGTGCGAACCCTGTCGGGCGTGTACGCGCAGGGCTACGCCGGAGACGAGGGATTTGCCGCCCTACAGGGTGAAATTGAGGCCTTTGCCGAAGCCGAGGGCCGCCGCCCGCGCATGTTGGTGGTCAAAATGGGGCAGGACGGACACGACCGGGGCGCGAAGGTGATCGCCACTGGCTTTGCCGACCTGGGCTTTGATGTAGATGTCGGCCCGCTGTTTCAGACGCCGGAAGAAGCGGCGCGGCAGGCCATCGAGAACGACGTGCATGTGGTGGGCGTCAGTTCTCAGGCGGCGGGCCACCTGACGCTGATTCCGCACCTGATCGCCGCCCTGAAGGCCGAGGGCGCGGGCGATATTCAGGTCATCGCGGGCGGCGTGATTCCCCAGCAGGATTACGCGGCGCTGCGGGCGGCAGGTGTGGCGGGCATCTTTGGCCCCGGCACCCCGATTCTGACCAGTGCGCGGGAAGTCCTGCGGCTGATCCGGGACGCAGAGAAAGCGGTCTAGAGGTGGCTTCGCCGCGCCATCTCAACCCATCGTCAGCCCTCTTCGGGCATTCCCTCACCACTGCGCGGTACAACCGGAGCATGACTCGCCTCGCTGCTTTCACGCTCACGGCCTGCCTGATGCCTGCCGTGGCAACTGCTGCCACAGCCCCCACCAAGACGGCCCAGCCTTCTGCCCAGCAGACCGCACAGACTGCGGCGCGGGTGGCCGTGGCCCGTGAAACGGCGCAGGTGCGGCAGCTTCAGCGCAGTGGCGGTTTAAAACCAGTCAAAGTGACAGGAAGCTGTGCAGGACGCGACAACATTCCCCTGCTGAAGGTCTGGGCCGACGCCAAAGGTACGCCCAGGCTGGTGCAGTATCAGCGCTTTTATCCTGATAATTCCCAGAGTTTTACCGGCTACTACGACGCGGCGGGGCGGTTGCGCTTTGCCAAAGCCAGTGCCAGTGGGTTTATTGGCCTGCTGTACAACGTCACCACCGAATACGACGCGGCGGGCCGTCAGGTGGCCGAATCCGGTACGCGCCGCGCCGGTTGGAATCAGGAGTTACAGCGGTTACCGGGCCTGAATCCCGACCTGCTGAAGCGGGGGATCTGCACACAGTAGGTGGAGGAGTTCAGATCGAATTCCCAGCGTCCCACACGCCCTATACTCTGCCCCTATGCCGCCCGCCGCCCACCCCCTGACCGCGCCGCTGCTGGCCGGAAATCGGCGGGCCTTGGCGCAGGCCATCACGCTGGCCGAAAGCACCCGTCCGGAGCATGAAGCGCAGGCGCAAACGCTGCTGGCCGAGGTGGCAGGGCAGGCCAACCAGACCGTGCGCGTGGGCCTGACCGGAGTTCCGGGCGTGGGCAAAAGCACCTTTGTAGAGGCGCTGGGCGTGCAACTGGCCGATGCGGGCCACCGGGTGGCGGTGCTGGCCGTAGACCCCAGCAGTGCCCGCACGGGCGGGAGCATCATGGGCGACAAAACCCGGATGCCGCGTCTCACGGTGCATCCGAATGCTTTTATTCGGCCCAGCCCCACTGGCGGCACCCTGGGCGGGGTGGCGCGGCGCACGCGGGAAGCCCTGCTGCTGTGCGAGGCGGCAGGCTACGGCGTGATCCTCGTGGAGACGGTGGGCGTGGGCCAATCCGAGACGCAGGTGGCCGCCATGACCGACCTCTTTGTGCTCCTGACGCTGCCCAATGCCGGAGATGAATTGCAGGGCATCAAGCGCGGAATTATGGAACTGGCCGACGTGTGCGTGGTCAACAAGGCCGACACCGACCCGAAAGCCGCCAACCGCGCCCAGGCGGAATTGGCCGCCGCCCTCAGCCTGCTGACGCCCCACAGCGCCGTGTGGCACCCCCGTGTCGTGCAGGCTTCGGCGCTGACTGGAGCAGGCGTGGACAGCGTGTGGGAAGCGGTGCAGGCCTACACGTCCACCGTCGATCTTCCGGCCAAACGCCGCACCCAGACCGCTGCATGGTTCGACGAATTGCTGCGCGAAGTGGCGTGGCGAACCTTTTTGCAACAAGCAGACGGCGCGGCGCTGGCAAGGCTGCGGGCCGAAGTGTTGGCTGGAAAGCTGACTCCCGTGCAGGGCGTCAGAATGCTGCGTTCTCCAGCAACCGCCCCAGAATAACGTGGTGATCCTCAAAAAAGCGTCGTGGGCGGGCCACAGCTGTCGTCAGGGGAACCGGACGAGAGGCTGCATATCGGGAGTCAGGCGGCGGATCGCCCCGGTAGACGTGGGCGGTGGTGTGTGCCACCAGCGACCGGGCTGGATGGTCGAAGATGGCGTCGGCCACTGCCACAGGCTGCACACCCGGCGAAAGCACCCGCCCCGGCAACTCCCACAGGCCCCGTCCAATCGGCTGGGTGCGGGTCTGAAGCCAGATGTGCTGGGCAGAGAGGCGCACCCAGCGCTCCTCGTGCAAGTGCGCCCCCGATGGCACGGCTGCCTGGAGGTGCCGAACGGCCTCCCATTCGGCGTGCAGGCGGGCAAAAGCTGGGGTCAGAACGAATCCAGTCAGGAAGGCCCGCACCGAATCAGGAAGACCGGAGGGCCAGGGCAATCCTTCAAACAGGGCGGCGCGGATGTCGGTGGCGTTCAGGCCCGGCACTCCGGGCACGGGCAGACGCGCCCAACCGGGAAACCAGCGCAGATAGGCGGTGCTGGCATCCTTTTCAAAACCGACCAACGCAACGGGCTGAGCAGGGCCGAACACCTGTGCGGCCTGCCAGCGCACATCGGCGGCCCAGCGGTCGGCATCAAAGCGGTCGGGCAAGGCACGAAACCTGACCTGACGGGGATCGGCTCCCATTTCCAGCAGGGCGGCGCGGAGCATCCGGGCACGTTCGGGGGCGCTGAAAGGATTGCGAATACTGCGGGCCAGATTCGCGCTGCCCAACAGCACCAGCACCCGCGGCGCCTGGCCCAGCGCCTGAACGATGGTGGCGACATGTGCGGTGTGCGGCGGCTGAAACCGGCCCACGAAGACGGCGGGCAGCCCTTCTTGCCGCCTGCGGATGCGCGGGCCATCGGCCCTCATTGGCCCAGATGACCGCGCAGACCCTGTGCCACCTGATCTCGCAGGGCCGCCACATCGCCCCCCAGGCTGACGCGGTAGGTATGTGGATTCAGCGGGCGGCGCGTGCCCGCAGGCAGGCAGGCCAGTTCGGCCTGGGCACGCGCCTGCACGGCCCGCAACGACTCGGGCGCAAAGGTGCGTTGTCCGCCCTGCATGACCACCTCACGGGCATTGGCCCACTGCAGATCGGCACTCAGAAGGGTGGCCCGCAGCGGGTTGGTGGGATCGCTGACCTGCTGCCCCGCCTGCGGCTTCTCTCCCAGGGTCAGCACATCCAGCATCAGGGTGCCCGCCTCATCGGTGGCCCGCCAGACGTGCTTTGACCCCGGCAAACTGGACTTGGCCGGATCGCCCGTCAGCTTCATCTTGGGAACACCTTGCAACGCCGCCAGCTTGAACACGCCGCCCAGCGCGCCGCCGCCTCTGCCGCCCGCCGTCGCAAGCTGCGTGCCCACGCCGTACACATCGATTCGGCCCCCCTCGGCAATCACCCCGGCAATCACCGATTCCGACAGGTCGTTGCTGGCGACAATCTGCACCTCTGCAAACCCCGCCTCGTCCAGCGCGGCCCGGATGTGGCTCGACAGGTAGGCCAGATCGCCGCTGTCCAGCCGCACGCCGCGCAACTCGTGGCCCTGCTCGCGCAGTTCACGGGCCACGGTCAGGGCGTTGGGCAGGCCGCTGCGGAGGGTATCCACGGTATCCAGCAGCAGGGTGGTGCTGTCCGGATAAAGGCTGGCGTAGGCGCGGAAAGCATCGAGTTCGGTGGGAAAGCTTTCGACCCAGGCGTGGGCATGGGTTCCCGTGACGGGCAACCCGAATTGTCGCCCGGCCTCCACGTTGCTGGTTCCCGTCGCGCCGCCCACAAAAGCGGCCCGCGCCGCGCTGACTGCACCATCTGGCCCCTGCGCCCGCCTCGCACCAAATTCCACCACCTGACCGCCGTAAGGGCTGGCCTGCGCCGCCTGCACGCAGCGGGCCGCCTTGGTCGCCACCAGGGTCTGAAAATTCAGCGTGTTCAGCAGCATCGTTTCGATCAGCTGGGCTTCCCAGAGCGGCGCAGTCACGGTCAGCAGAGGCTCGTGGGCAAACACCACCCGGCCCTCGCGGAAGGCCTCGATCTGCCCGCTGAAGCGCCAGCCCCGCAGCGCGTCCAGAAAAGCGGGGGAAAACAGATTCAGCGTGTTCAGGTAGGCCAGATCGGTTTCGGTAAAGCGCAGGTCTTGCAACGTCTCCAGCAAGGGTTCCAGTCCGGCCCAGACCGCGTACCCGCCCTCGAAGGGCAGGCGGCGGAAATACAGATCGAACACGGCCTCGTGGGTGTGCAGCCCGTGATGATGGTAGCCCTGCATCATGGTCAGCTGGTACAGGTCGGTCAGCAGCGGCGACAGGGAAGGCATGACAGAACCCATCATGACAGGCCCCCCTTTCCTGGACAGGTTTCAGTTATGCGGCGTTTTTTGGTCATACAGCGGTATCTGGTCATCCAGCTTTTGTTCATACGACGGCCTCCGGCAGGCGCTGACCCCGCGTCTCGACCCCGATGGCCCAGGCACATCCGGCAGCCAGCGCAAAACAGACGGCGAACAGGGTCAGGGCCACGCTCAGATTTCCGGTCAGCAGCATGGCCCCCACGCTGGGCGACAGCACACTGGCCAACCGGGCCATGCCACTGACAAAGCCCATGCCCGTGGTTCGCAGCGGGGTGGGAAACAGTTCGGGGGTATAGGCGTACAGGGCACCCCAGGCCCCCAGCAACGCAAACGACAGGGCGGCGGAAGTCGCCAGCACCGCGCCCGGTGTGCCCGCCAGCAAGAACAGGTAAGCGCCCACCGCACTGGCGGCCAGGTAGCCGACCAGGGTGGCGCGGCGGCCTATCCGCTCGACGAGGTAAGCGGCCAGCACATAGCCCGGAATCTGGGCCAGGGCCAGCAGCAGCGATGTGCGGTACACCGCGCCCAGATCGAGGCCCTGTGCCCGCAGAAAACTGGGCAGCCACGAAAAAATCCCGTAATACCCCAGACTCAGGCCAAACCAGACGAGCGCCAGCAGGACGGTGCGGCGGCGCATGGCCCCCCGGAACAGCGCGGCAGGCGTGACGGGGGGCGCAGGGGGTGGAGCCAGCAGCGGCACGTCGGGCAGCACGGTCCCGTTGACCTGGGCCACCCGCATCAGAGCGGCGCGGGCTTCGGCAGCCCTGCCCCGGCTCAGCAGCGAGCGCGGAGAATCGGGAATGCCGAAGCGGGCCACCAGACCGATCAGCCCCGGCAGGGCAGCGGCGGCCAGCAGCCAGCGCCACGCCTCCTGAGGAGGAAAGGCGGTGCTGAGCCACCATGCCGCAGCCGCCACCAGCACCGTGCCCAGCGCCCAGAAGGATTCCAGATACACCAGGAATCGCCCGCGCCAGGCCGTCGGCACAAATTCAGCCATCATCGAATAATCCACGGGCAGTGTGCCGCCGATGGCAAAGCCAGTCAGAAAACGGGCCACCACCAGCAGAGCCACCGTGGGCGACACCGCGCCGAGCAGTCCAAAGACCACGCCCAAGGTGACCGTGATCAGGAAGACGGTACGGCGCCCAATCCGGTCGGCCAGCCACCCCCAGAACACGGCGCCCACCAGCATTCCCGCGAAGGTGGCGGTCAGCAGCACCGTGGCATCTGCCGAGCCCCGCGCCAGCCCGAATGCGGCACTGATGCCGGGCAGCGCGAAGCCCATCAACAGCACTTCCATGGCGTCGGCGGCCCAGGTCAGGCCACAGATCAGCAGCAGTCGCCACTGGAATCGGCCCAGGCCCAGCTGGTCTATAGCGGCATCTACAGCCAGAGCCGGGGGGGCGGCCACAGGCGAACGAGGAACAGAGTGGGTCATAGCCTGAAAAGTGTAAGGGGCGAACCGGGCAAATTGTGACTATTTTCTCAATCTTTTGTTTATCTGGCCTGTGCTTCCCGCAGGAACAGCAGGTGTGGCGAAGCAACATGGGCTGCCCAGAGTCGCTCGGAGTCACTGAACGCCCTCTGGAGCAGCCCGGCCGCCGAAGACCAATTCCCACGGTTTGCTCAACCCTCTGTGGGCCAGAAATCTGCCTGACATGGCATACTCCGCGCATGCCCGACACCCTGTCCCGGCAACGCCGCATTGCGCGTGAACTTCACGTCCAGCCAGGCATTGACCCCGCTCCGGAAGTCCAGCGCCGTGTGGATTTTCTGGCCGCCTACCTGAACAGTTCCGGGGCGTCCGGCTTCGTGCTGGGCATCAGCGGTGGGCAGGACAGCACCCTGGCGGGCCGTCTGTGCCAGCTGGCCGCCGAGCAGGTTCGGGCGGGGGGCGGCACCTGCTCTTTTCTGGCTGTGCGGCTGCCCCACGGCGTGCAGGCCGATGAAGCCGACGCCCAGACCTCGCTGAATTTTATTCGGCCTGACCGCTGCGTGACCGTGAATATTCAGCCCGCCGCAGAGGCCAGCGCCCAGGCTGCCGCCGACGCTCTGGGCCTGCCCCTGCGGGACTTTGTGCGCGGCAACATCAAGGCCCGCGAACGCATGACCGCGCAATACGCGCTGGCCGGACAGGAAGGATTGTTGGTGGTGGGCACCGACCACGCCGCCGAAGCCGTGACCGGGTTCTTTACCAAATACGGCGACGGTGGCGTAGACCTGACGCCCCTCACCGGGCTGACCAAACGCCAGGGAGCCGCGCTGCTGCAGCATCTGGGCGCACCCGAAAGCACTTGGCGCAAGGTGCCGACGGCGGATCTGGAGGACGACCGCCCCGGTCTGCCCGACGAGGTGGCCCTGGGCCTCACCTACAGCCAGATCGACGATTATCTGGAGGGCCGCGAGGTGGGGCAAGACGTGTCGGCCAAACTGGAGCGCCTGTACAGGCAAACCCGTCACAAGCGCACCGTGCCCGTGACCCCCTTTGACAACTGGTGGCAAGACGACTGGGGGCAGGCGCAGCACGGGCAGCAGGACTGAGGACAGGGCCTCAGAGCAGCGGCTCAAACGGCTCTCCCCTACTCGTTAAATTCTGCTTCTGCTGCCCGCTTGATCGGGTTCTTCTGGGTGATCTGACTTTCGGCGTTTTTGCCCACCACGCCCGTGTTGCTGGGCGTGGGCCGGGGCAACAGGCGGTTGCCCAGCGCCATCAGGTCGGCGGTGAGTTGCGGAGCGATGGCCTGCACGGTACGGAGCAACACCGCCGGGCCGCCGATCATGGCTTCGGCGTCGCCCCGCACGGTCGCATTGACCATCCGGCGGGCGGCTTCGGGCGCGGCCATAGAGATGACGGGCAGGTTGTCCAGCGTGGCAAACAGCGCGTATTCGCGGGCGTGCTGGCCCTTCACGGTGGCGTTGCGGGCGCTTCCGGTCTGCATCAGGCCGGGGCAAACAGTAGTCACGGTGATGCCTTCCTGGGCCAGTTCTGCCCGCAACACCTGCCCCAGACCCACCAACGCGAACTTGCTGACCGAATACGGCGCGAGGTGAGGAATACCCACCTTGCCGCCCACCGAGGCGACCAGCAGCACCCGCCCCCGCACGGCCCGGAGTAAGGGCAACGCGGCGCGGGTCATCTTCAATGGCCCAAAGGTATTGATTTCCATGATGTCGCGGAAATCGGCCTCGGTCATGTTGGCCAGCGGCCCGGTCTGAATAATGCCTGCCACATTCGCCAGCACGTCCAGCCGTCCGTATTCGGCTTCGGTGGCGTCAAGGGCACGGGCAATGTCGGCGTCTACGGTCACGTCTCCGGCCACCGTGATCACGCGGGCACCCCGGCCCCGCAGATCGGCGGCGGCGCGGCCCAGCTCGGCGGCGTCGCGGGCCATCAGGGTCAGGTGTGCGCCCCGTGCGGCAAATTCGCGCCCCAGCGCCAGCCCCAGCCCACGCGATCCACCCGTGATCAGCACCGATTTTCCGGTCAGGTCAGCAGGAGCTTTCAGAGCGCGGCGGCCCACCAGGGCCGCCAGCCCCGCCAGCAACAGCAACCTGCGCGGAAGCATCCTCTTCTTGACTTGGAGTTTTCTGGATGTCTTCTTGCGGCTCATGCCCAGAGTTTGCCGTGAACGGGCCGGGACAAGGCGGCGCATGAGGGAAGTGCAAAGGCAGGATGGGTGAACCAAAAGCCGGGCCGTTCCATGACTGGGGCGGCCCGAATTGAACAGATTTCATTCAGGTTTTTCGCTTTGGCTGAGGCTTAGGATGTGGCCTTTGCACGCCAGTGGGCCAGCGCAATTCCCAGCCCTTCCCAACTTACTTGATGCTGCCGTTCAGACCGTTGGGGAAGAAGCCGCCCTTGCTGGCATTGGGCGCGAGATACACGATGTTCAGGACTTCGCGGGTGCTGCGGGCATAGGCCACCGCATT
>JAQBPF010000289.1 GCA_028287665.1 Deinococcus sp.
GCTTTGTGGCTGCGGGTGACACCGCGTCCGAGGCCACCTACAGCCTGTTCGTGCCTTTGCCGGAAGACGCCCGCCCACTGTCGCCCGTGGAGGATCAGGTGCTGGCCTATCTGCTGGGGCGCAAGGAAACCCTGGGAAATATCGTCGCGGCTCTGCCCCTCTCCAAATCAGCCGTCGTCCAGGCGCTGATCAGCCTGGACGAACGGGGACTGGTGTCCTGCCGATTCGTGGGTCATCTGGCCATTTTCTCGCGGCATACATGAAGGAGAGTTTTCCGCCGCTGAAAGAAGCCTGAGAGAGTGTGACAGGCAGACTGAACGAATGAATGTTTCCTCTCCTGTTCGGGCGACCCGGGTGCTTCTCAATGTGTTGTTTGAAAACGGACAGCCGGTGGACGCTGCTGTGGGCACCAAAGCGGCCGCTTACCTGCGGCGTCAACCCGGCGTGATTCGGGCCGAGTCGAGCACGTCGGGCAACATGGAGCTGCACTACGACGCCGAACAGGTCACGCTCGTGGAATTGGGGCGCGTCCTCCGTCAGGCCAATCTGCGCGTGGGCATCGTCTGAGAGTAGGCCAGTTCTCGTTGTGCTGATCGGTTCTC
This sequence comes from Deinococcus sp., assembly GCA_028287665.1. Taxonomy (GTDB): domain Bacteria; phylum Deinococcota; class Deinococci; order Deinococcales; family Deinococcaceae; genus Deinococcus. Next base: position 603 of record JAQBPF010000289.1, read on the forward strand.
CTGATGGGAGCTGTCGGTTCTGTAGCCCCCGGAAGCTCCGTCCAGATCCAGCGCCCCTGCATCCTGCCCACCTCTGCTCTGCCGGGGTGGTTAGAAGCCGTGCTGTTCAACTTAGACCTGGGTCCCCACACCTTGTCTGGTCCCTCCCATCCGCCCCACAGCGGGCGTCAGACTCCTGACAGAAGAGATGTGGATACTTTAGGGAACTTAAAGGAGTCCTTCATGTTTTGCCCATGAAGGCCGTGGGAGTGCGTATGGATGAGAAGACAAAAGGCCTGAAGTCCACCCCTTTCGAAGCCAACGATCTGGTTCGCGGTGACGACGGCGAGCTGTACCACCTGCCCACCCTGCGTGCCCTGAATGCCGCTGGACGGCTCTCGCCAGACAGCACTGGCTACCTGCTGCTGCTTGAACGCGTCAGCCACCGCGTTCGCCTGACCGCCTGACCATTCGTGCTCCCCGGCCCTCAGGGTGGTGGGGAGGCGGCCTGCATCGGGTGGAAGTTCAGGGTATAGCCGAACGTTTCACGGCCCAGTAACACGGTGCGGAGGTGGCCGTCCAGGCTGACCTGTCCGTTCTGCTCACGCCGCAACTGTTAGATATTGGCGCGGTGGCTGCCCTTCTCGTACAGATTCAGAGTCAGGTCCGTGCCGTCCTGAAGGCGTTTGAATGTTCCACTGCCCGCGTAGGTCTTGCGGCTTTCCAGGTTGACCAACGTTCCACTGGCCCGCCCGTCCCGCTCCACCAGGCTGATGCTGAGGCGGTACGGCACGCGCCCGGTGGGGCCGACGCCGATGCCTTCGTAGACCCCGTTCACCTGCCGCTCCAGGGCGGTACTGGGCGGCAGATAGGCCCCCCAGGCACAGCTGCCCAGCAAGGGGGCCACCAGCAGAAAAGCAGCGTGGGTGGGGTTCAGGAACAAACGGCGCATAGCCCGCAGCTTACGCACATCTCATGAAATGAGGCTGACGGGAACAGCCGGGCCACCTAGCGCAGGCGCACGGGCAGGGGCTCGCGGGTGAGCTTTACCTGCCCACCGCCGATCAACTGCCCACTGGCGGTCTGGCCCTGAAAGCGGCCCGTGTAGGTATCCCCATCAAAGCGTCCCTGGGCGTGCAGTTCCAGTGCCGTGTCGTCCGGCAGATTGATGGTCAGAATCAGCGTGCCCGCCCTGTACTCTCCGCGAGCTGTGCCCAGATACTGTTCCTGTGCAGAGAGCACCATGCCCTGAATGCCCAGGCGATCGTCTTCCAGATTCAGGCGCACGTCCAGTGGCGCCCCTGCGTCCGACGTGAAGCGGCCCGTCCACTTGCCGCTCGCATCTGCCCGGACCGGGGCCGGAGGCGGTGGGGATGGGGGCGTAGAAACAGCTGAGGCTGAGGTGGGGCGGGCCGTTGGGGTATTGACGCGCTGGAGGTCTTGGGCACTGGCGCGGCGCACCTGAAACGTTTCCTTCGGGGACGTGAGGGTCAGCGTGGTTCCCGCAACTTTCCAGGTGAAGCGCCGCACGGCGGGCAGGGGACCGTTGGAGGTAAGGCCGCTGGACTGGGTGCAGCCCCGGTTGACGGTGTGGGGCGACGCGAGGTTGATATTCTTCAGCGCACCCGGCTTCAGCGTCAGCTTGCTGCCCTCCACACTGAACTTTCCGCTCTCCAGGCGCAGGCTGATCGTCTCGCAGGAGATCATGTAGCCCGTCCAGCCGAAAGTGCCGGGGCTGGCTCCCGCGTCCAGGGTGGCCAGTTCGTAGGTGCCGTTGGGGCGCAGAAGGAGCCGCTCGGCGTCGGTGGATGCCTGCTGGAAGCCCTGCACGGTGTAGGCGGACCCCGGGTAGACGTTGCCCCAGTACCACTCGCCCGTCAGGCTGGACGGCGCGGCGGCGGCGGGGCAGGTCAGCAGTCCCAGAGCCAGAACTGCTCCAAGGGCGGGTGAACGGCGGCGGGCAGCATGGATTACGGTGTTCATGTCCAGTACCGTAGGTGAAGGGCGATGGCCGGAGGATGGCACAGCGCAGACCCGCCCAGCAACGCAGGCCCACTCTAGTCCTGAACGGGCGTTTGGCTGGGGGATGCAGCGGGGTCCTTTCCCCACCCTCTCCACACAAGCTCAGGGCTGTTTGGGCAGGCTGACGTCAAGGTCGGCCATGACCCCGTACTGAGGCTCCCGGCGGAAGGTGATGACGTAACTCGGTCCCCACTCGTCCAGTTGCGGCGACTTGAGCAGCATGTCTACCGCCGCGCCCTCTTTGGGAACGTAGCGGGCGGTCACCCGGTACTTGCCGATGGGGATGTCCACAATGGTGTTACCATCCACGCGCCGCTTCAGCACCTGCCCAGCGCTGCCGTCGATCAGTGGGCCGATGGGGGTGAGGGTATACTCCACACTCTTTGCTTCGAAATTGCCGCCACGTGTGCTGATGTATGCCCAGACCGTGCCCCCCCAGTAATGGTCACCGCGCGGCCCCGAGGTCAGGAGTGTAAAGTCGCGCACTGCTCCTTTGTCGGCCGAGAAGGCGGACTCGTCGCTCACCCTGAGGTCCAATTCGTAGGCTTGATTCTGGTACACGGTGCGGTAACGGGAACCCGCGCGCCACGTCCCGAGCTGATCCTTGGGCAACGGAATGACAAAGTGCCCCTGCGCGTCCGTCTTGCCCAGCGCATTCATGTTGGCGTAGAGCGTGTTGTCTGCCCAGACCTCAACGCCCGCAATAGGTTGCCCGGCGGGGTTCTTCACGGTTCCCTTCAGGACATAGGGCGTTGGCTTGGCGAAATTCGAAGTGCTTGAGGCCGCTGCGTTCTGGCCAGAGGCGCTCGCCGCCTTCTGCATGACAACCGTGCCGGGTCCGTTGAGATCGTAGGCTCCCTGCAACACGCCGTTTTTGACCGTGCCCGTGACCTTGACCAGTCCGTTGCGGTGGCGGTATGAGAAGGTGAGGCGGCCCGTGGCCGCCTTCCACTCACCCCTGACCGGAAAGGAATCTCCCAGGGAGGACACCGTACCTGTCACGGTCAAGCCTTGCAGCTTGAGTTGGGCCGTAAAAGCGATCATGTCGTCGAATTTTCCCGTCCAGGGGCCACTGATGGCGTCCGTGGCAGCGGCGGTCCTGCTGGTAGACGCATTGGTGGTCTGTGCCGCAAGGGCTGGACTCCCGCACAACACGAGCAGGGTGGCCAGTCCGCTGGCGGCGATGCTTCTTCTCTTGATGGTGTCTTCGCCGAGTCGTTTTCCTAGGTGCATGGGTAGAGCTTAGGCACCTGGTGGTGGCTGGAGAATGACAGCCGATGGACACCCTTTTTGCCCCATCAGCGAAGGTGAAGCCCGTGCATGGCTTGAGCCTGACCAGGCCAAGACTTTCCCGCCCGGCTGTGTGATGTGCGCCGCAGGCGCTGGTTCCCTCGGATAGGGCAGCGGATTTCCGTTCCTTCGGCTGACCTCTGGCCCGGCCTGAGTACAGGGTTTTACGCCCGGTCTTGCGAGAAAGTAAGGAAGGTACACCAGATTCGTCCATTGCCCCAGCCTCATGGATGGCTCAGGCATACACCGGATTCCGTGTCTCGCCTGCTTCCAGCACTTCTAGGCTGTCACCCACGCGCAACTGTCCGGTCCGGGCGCTGAAAGGCGCGTGCTGCACCAGATGTTGACCGAAAATGACAGCCTGCCCTTCTCGGCGCAGGCGGGCCATAGACCGCAGCGGCTCGGCAGAAAATGTGCCAGCGGCCGTCACGCTCAGGATGCTGCACCGGGCGCAACTTTCCACCACTTCAAACGTCAGGTCGCCGACCCGGATCAGCCGCCAGACGTCTTCCTGGTAGGCCCAACCGCCGCGAATGACCAGATTGGGGCGAAAAAGATGGGGTTCTACCGGATGGCTCAAGTTCAGGTTGAGGTCGGCCACCGAGGCCTCGGAAACCAGATGAAACGGGTTTCCATCGGCAAACCCCAGCAGAGAGCGGTAGGGGCGCTTATCTGGCTGCCAGCGTTCTTCTTCTTCGGGCATGTAGATCAGGTCGCAGGGTTGGCCCAGATAGGTGCTGAACCACGCCGAGGCCTCTGCCGAAACCAGGACGCAGTCCAGGGGTTGTCCCCACATGTCGGCTGTCCGGTGTTGGCCCAGAGGCTGCCAGGGCACGGCCAGAAGCGGCATATTCGGGGCAGAAACCGCCAGCCCGTCCACCTTCAGCGCCACCTCTATCAGGCGCATGGCGGGGCATTCACGTTGGGTCAGGGGGCGGTTCAGGGCATCGATGACCATCCAGCGGCGGTCGTGGTTCAGGCCGCGCGGCCCGATGTGGGCGCTGTTCAGCGGCACCCGCCCCGCCGATTTGATGGGATAGATATACAGGGCGCTGAGGGTCAGGGGAGGAAAGAGGGTGGGCATGGGTTTTCCTTTGAGGAATTGAAGAGAGGGACATGAACTCCAGACGCACCATCAGGCGAGACGGACTCCGTCTTTTTTGCCGCACCTTCCCGCCGGATCACAAGCCCAAAAGTACGGCGTTCAACTTAGGTAAACTGGACTGTAGGAAGGTGAAAAGCAGGAGTGGGCGTCAGACGACCCCTCCTGCCAGCTTTCCCGACCGCCCCCTTTGCTGTTACACAGTCAAACGGATACCGCGCCGGATACGCCTGTGTTCAGGCCCTCACCGACCGTCCAGAGGTGCTGGGCGTTGGGCGTGCGGGCCAGGTCTCCCTGCGAGCGTGGCCAGTCGAAGGAGAGGCGGCCCTTGAAAGGATGCCTGCCGCACAGCACCTCTGCCACGCCGCGCCCCTCGGTACCGGGCAGCCACGCCGCCACGAAAGCGTCCCAGCCGACAAGCGGCTCCGTCACGATCAGCGGCCTCCCGGAAAGAAGCACCACAACGAGGTGGTCGCAGCGCTTCCGGGCGCGTTCCAGCATCTGCAGCTGCTTGGGGGACAGGCAGAGTTCGGCACGGTCACCCATGCCCTCAGCGTAGGGTTCCTCCGCGACCACGGCCACCGCCACCGGGAAGACACCCTCTCCAGAGGCGTCGGCACTGTAATGCACCCGGTCCTGGCCCAATTCGGCCTGGAGTCCGCCAAGAATGGAGGTGCCGGGAGTGGTCGCGCCGTGCCCGCCCATCCAGGTGATCGTCCAGCCGCCGCACTGCGCGCCGATGTCGTCTGCCGCCTCACCGACGACCAGCAGCTCACCCGTGCGGGACAGAGGCAGCGTGCCGTTCCCGTTCTTGAGCAGCACGAGCGATTCCCGCACGGCTTCTCGGGCGAGATCACGGTGGGCCTCACTGCCCACGGTGTTCAGTAGGGCAGGGTCGGTCTGCGGCTGTTCGAACAGGCCCAGGGCTGCTTTGGCGGTCAGGATGCGGCGCACGGCGTCGTCGATGCGCTGTACGGAGACCTCGCCGCGTTCCACTCCATCGCGCAGAGCCGCGATAAAGCGCTCCGCGTCGAAAGGCACCATCACCATATCCACGCCCGCATTGATGCTGTCGATCACCGAGCGGCCGTAATCGTCCGGGTGAATCTGGTCCACGCCCGCCCAGTCAGAAACGACGAAGCCTTCAAATCCGAGTTCGCCTTTAAGAACGTCGGTGATCAGGAAGCGGTGCCCGTGCAGCTTGATGCCGTGCCACGCACTGTAGGACACCATCACGTTCAGGGCGCCTGCCTCTATAGCCGCCTGATAGGGGGGCAGGTGAACGGCGCGCAGGGTCGCTTCATCGATCAGACTGTCGCCCTGGTCAATCTGCCACGCGCCCTGGTCGACAAGCTCCACCAGACTCTCGCCCATCTGCGCGATGGCGAGGGTGCGGTCTACTTCCAGCGTTGCGTGGTCCACCCGCTGCGAGGTGCCGTAGGCCGTTCCTCCGTCAGCCACAAAGTGCTTGACCGAGGGCAGGACCGAGGTGGGGTCATTCCACGCCTCGCCTCTCAGGCCCTCGATCAGGGCCACGGCGAGCGGGGAGACCACCTCGGGATCCTGACCATAGCCTTCGTAACTGCGGCCCCAGCGAATGTCCTGCGGCAGACTGACCGCAGGCGCGAACGTCCAGCGCACGCCTGTGGCCGCAACTTCCAGCGCCGTCGCCCGCCCGATGCGGCGAACGAGGTCCGGGTTCCGCGTGGCTCCCAGGCCGATGTTGTGCGGAAAAATAGTTGCGCCAACCACGTTGTTGTGGCCGTGGACCGCGTCCACCCCGTAGATCAGCGGAATGCCCAACCGGGAACCCTGCGCTTCCTCGCACAGGGCGCTGACCATCTCGCGCCAGCTCTGGGGGGTATTGGGGTCGGGATTGCCGCCGCCCCCGCTCAGCACCGACCCCAGGCCCAGCCGGGCCACGTCGCCGGGCCGCACGCTGTTCTTTTCCGGTTGGGTCATCTGGCCGATCTTCTCTTGCAGGGTCATCTGGGCAAGCAGGCGGTCAACGAGGCGCTGATCTTCGGGGCGGAGGGGCAGGGGAAATAGAGACATGGGGAGGGCTCCTTGATACGGGAAGGGAGGGAAAGCAGAGAACTGGGACAGGGAGCTTCAGGGAGGGGCCGGCGCCCCCGCTGCGGGCACAAGCGGGGGCTGGGCGGCCAGCAGAGGGTCATGGAGAATGCAGCGTGCCTGATGGCCAGGACCCACGTCGTACAGGCGGGGCAGTCCCTCGCGGCAGACGGGGCGGGCGTGAGGACAGCGCGGCTCGAAGGGACAGCCAGGCGGCAGGTTCTGAAGGTCCGGGATCTCGCCCCGCACCTCCAGGCCCGCCTGTGCAAAATAACCGTCTGGGTTGGGCGCCGCGCTTTTGAGCAGTTGGGTGTAAGGCATCTGTGGATCGCCAATCACCGCGTCAGCGGGACCAATTTCCACCAGGTGTCCGGCGTACAACACCGCTACCCGGTCACTCATGTAGCGCGCCCCTGCAAGGTCGTGCGTGATGAACAGCATGGACAGGCCCTCGCGGTCCCGCAGGTCCAGCAGCAGGTTCATGATGTCAAGGCGAATGGACACGTCCAGCGCGCTGGTCGGCTCGTCGGCCAGAATCAGCTCAGGGTGCGCGGCCAGGGCGCGGGCGATCACCACGCGCTGGCGCTGCCCACCCGAGAGTTCATGGGGTTTTTTGGCAGCGTAACTCGCGCCGGGAGACAGGCCCACCCGGTCGAGCAGGGCGTTGACCTGCGTATTCACGTCTCGGCCACGTGCCAGCCCGTGAATCTTCAGGGGCCGCGCGAGGATGTAGCCGATGGTGTGCAGCGGATTGAGGCTGGCGAAGGGATCTTGGAAAATCATCTGAACCCGTTTGCGCAGCCGCTTCAGACCGCGCCCACGCAGGGGCCGGGGCACCGTGTCTCCACCCAGACGCAGGGTGCCGTGCGTGGGTTCGTGCAGGTGCGCGATGAGCCGGGCCACTGTACTCTTGCCGCTCCCACTTTCTCCGACCAGGCCCAGGATTTCACCGTGCCCCAGAGACAGGGTGAGCCCATGGACTGCCGTGACGCTGCGGCCCGAGCGGCCCACAGAGAAGACCTTGGTCAGTCCCTCCAGCTCTAACGCGGCAGGAACGGTGTGGGCAGAAGGATCAATCGGCGGCATCCGGGTACTCCTTGACGGCGGGGGAATGCAGGAAGCAGGCCACGTATTGCTGGGGGGCAATTTCTACCTTGGCAGGCTTCAGAACGTCACAGGTGCCCGGCAGGCGCGAGGGGCAGCGCTCGAAAAACGGGCAGTAGGTGATGTCCTGCGACAGTGGGGGAGGACGGCCCGGAATTCCTTCGCGGCGCTCACGGGGACCGTTGAGCGAGGGAAAGGCCGCCATCAGCTGACGCGTATAGGGATGCCTGGGGTGAGTGTAGAGCTGGTGCGCAGGGGCCTCTTCCACCACCTCGCCAGCGTACATGATGGCGATGCGGTCGCTCATCTCCACGAGCAGCGACAGGTCATGCGTGATGAACACGACGGCAATGCCCAGTCGGCGGCGCACCGCATCGACCTCCTGCAGAATCTGGCGCTGCACCACCACATCGAGCGCGGTGGTGGGCTCATCCATCACGATGAGTTTGGGTTCGAGGGCCAGCGCAATGGCGATGACCACGCGCTGCTTCATGCCGCCCGAGAGCTGGTGCGGGTAGGCCTCCAGGTAATCCTCGCGCAGACCGACCAGACCGAACAGTTCGCGGGCACGCGCTTCCAGCTTTGCCCTGTCCTGCAGGCCGTGCGCCTGCATCGCGTCGTACACCTGTTCGCGGATTTTCAGTACCGGATTGAGAATGTTCATGCTGGCCTGAAACACCAGGCTGTATTCCTTCCAGCGCACCCGACGCAACTCCTCCGGTGTCAGGCCCAGCAGGTCGCGTCCTGAAAGCCGCGATTCACCTCCGAACACGGCGCCGGGGGCGTCCAACAGGCGGGTTGCGGCGAAGGCCAGGGTGCTTTTGCCGCAACCCGACTCGCCCGCCAGTCCCAGAAACTCGCCCGGTGCCACGCTCAGGCTCACGTCCCGCACCGCGCGCACCCGGCCTCCAGGCGTGATGTATCCAGCGTCCAGATGCTGGATGTCCAGCAGGGGAACCGGGCCTGTGGGTTCAGAGTCGCTGTGCACCTTCCTGCGCCGAAGCACCTGGGTCGCCCGGGTCGCGTGAACCACGCGGGGGTTGATCACCTCGTCGATGCCGAAGTTGATGAGCGCAAAAGCGGTGCCCAGCAGGGCGATGCACAGGCCCGGCGCAGCCACCCACCACCACGCCCCTTGAAGGAGCGCGCCCTTGGCTCCGG
>JAQBPF010000141.1 GCA_028287665.1 Deinococcus sp.
TGGGCGGGCGTGCCGTTCACGTCGCTTCCCTGCGCCGGGTGAAGAGTCTGTACATGTACCCGGCCCCCGGTCAGCCGTTGCGGCGGTACGTCCTGCCCGTGTTGGCCGCGCAACCACAGCAGCAAACTCACCGGGTCATGGTGGTCGCCAATCAGCGGGGCCGTCACCTCGTCTTTGCCCTGCCTCAGCGTCAGCACGCCACTTTTGCGGTCAAAGGTGGTCTCGAAGCTGGGTTTGCCGCGTCCGTCGCCCTCGCTGTAGCTGTGGCTGGCAAAAGTGCGGGCGTGCATCCGGCTGCTCTGCACGCGCCGCACTTCGGGCAGCACGCCGCCAAAGTTGGTTTCCACGCGGGCAATCAGGGCGCTGCGTTCGGGATGAACCGTCCAGGTCTGCTCTCCGGCATAGCGCCCGCCCAGCGTCAGCGTCAGCGCAAAGGATTCGGCCCCGATCTGGAAGGCATCCTGTTGTTCGCTGGGGGCATGGGTCATGACGCTACCTGCGGTGATCTGGGAGTGGAGTGTGGATCGTGGATCGTGGAAAAACCCTCGTGGTGACAGCATCTAGGCTCTAAGAAGGCAGAGAGATTTTTGGAACGCTGGACTGAGGGCAGGGTTTTAAAAGCTTCTCGCCTGCCCTGAAACAGAACTGGTACGCCCACCACGCCCTTCCCACGATCCACGATCCACACTCCACGCTCTAAAGCAGCTTCCAAAAGCTCTCACCCGGCCCGTTCCAGCCCGCACCCAGCGCGTGTGCAGCGGTGGCTCCCACATCAGCAAAGGTGGCCCGCTCGCCCAGATCGACTGCGCCTATGCTGGGGCGGTAGGCCAGCAACATCCCGTGTTCGCGGGTATGGTCGGTGCCGCGCCAGGTGGGGTCATTCCCGTGATCGGAAATGATGATCAGCGCGCCGTCGTCGGGCACGGCGGCCAGCAGGTTAGGCAGCGCGGCGTCGAAGGCGGCGAGGCAGGCGCTGTATCCGGCGGGGTCGCGGCGGTGACCGTATTTGGCGTCGAAGTCCACCAGATTGGTGTAGATCAGGCCAGACGTGCCGTCCTGTGCGGCCTGTTTCATGCGGGCCAGCGTTTTGCGGATGCCGTCGGGGTTGTCGTCGGTATGAATTTCTTCGGTAAAGCCCTGATGCGCGTAGATGTCGGGGATTTTACCGATGCCGATGACGGCTTGCCCAGCGGCCTTGAGGCTGTCCAGCACGGTGGGCGGCGGCAACAGACTGAAATCGCGGCGGTGTTCGCCTGCCCGCTCAAAGGGATGCTCGCCCCGAAAAGGCCGTGCAATCACGCGGGCCACCGCATACGGCCCCTGCAACAGTTCGCGGGCGGCGAGGCACCATTCATACAGGGTTTCCAGCGGCACCACGTCTTCATGCGCGGCAATCTGAAACACGCTGTCGCCGCTGGTGTACACGATGGGATTCCCGGTGCGGCAGTGTTCCTCGCCGTAGTCACGGATCACGTCAGTGCCGCTGTACGGCTTATTGCACAGGTGGCCGCGCCCGGTGGCGGCGTCGAAGGCGTCCATCACAGCGGGCGGGAAGCCGTCGGGGAAGATCTGGAAGGCGTGCTCGAGTTGCACACCCATAAATTCCCAGTGTCCGGTGCTGGTGTCCTTGCCGGGGCTGACCTCACGCATCCGGCCAAATGCGCCCTGTACGGCGGCGTCGGCGGGAATGGTCTGGGGGCCAGTGGCAACGGTGGGAATGTGCCCCAGCCCCAGCCCGGCCAGGTGGGGCAGGTGGGCAGGCGCGGCAGCCAACGTGTGGTTGAGGGTGTGTGACCCGACGTCGCCAAAGCTGGCCGCGTCAGGCAGTTCGCCCACGCCCACGGAATCCAGAACGATGATGGTGAGGAGCATGGGGGCAGTGTACCGGGAAGGGTGTGGGTCGTGGGTTGTGGGTGGGAGGCAAAGCAAAATTGATGCCCCGAACCCGCCTATCGTCACTCCTCTCACGGGCGGCGCGGAGGGCGCGTGGTACGCTTCCAGACGTGACGCTGCCCGTTTCTTCCCCGCCTGCCATGCCCGATGCCGCCCTCGCCAATCCGCACGCGGGGTTGGGGCGGCCCGAACTGGTGGCGACGGGGCTGTCCAAAAGTTATGGACGGCGGGCCGTGGTGCGTGGCGTGGATTTCCGGGTGCGGCCCGGCGAAATCGTGGCGCTGTTTGGCCCCAACGGAGCAGGCAAGACCACCACGTTTTACATGCTGGTGGGCTTTATTCGCCCCGGCGGCGGCAGCATTACGCTGGGAGAACGAGACGTGACCCGGCTGCCCATGCACGAGCGGGCGCGGTTGGGATTGGGCTATCTACCGCAGGAACCCAGCGCCTTCCGGAAGCTGACGGCCCGAGATAATTTGTTGGCCATCCTGGAATATGGCCCGCTGCCCCGCGCCGAACAGGAGGCCCGCGCCGATTCGCTGCTGGCCGAATTTGGCCTGACCCATCTGGCGGGTAGCTTCGCCTACCAGCTGTCGGGTGGCGAGCGGCGGCGGCTGGAACTGGCCCGTGCCCTCACCACCGACCCCGATTACCTGCTGCTGGACGAACCCTTCACGGGCGTAGACCCCAAAAGCATCCGCGAGATTCAGCGCCTGATCCGCGAACTGCGCGACCGCCGGGGCATCGGCGTATTTATTACCGACCACAACGTGCGCGAAACCATTGCCCTGACCGACCGGGTGTACCTGATGTTTGACGGTGAAGTGAAATTTGAAGGCACGCCGCAGGAATTCGCAGGGGACGAAGACGCCCGCCGCCACTATCTCGGCGACGATTTCGAGCTGTAACCGGAGACTGCGATGCTGTGGCTCTTTTTGCCCTTTGTGGTGATCCTGTCGGGCGTGGTGGCCTACGCCGCCGACACCATCGCCAAAAAAGCAGGTCGCAAGCATCTGCGCTGGTTTGGACTGCGGCCCAAAACCACGGCGCTGATCGTGGCGGTGCTGTCGGGCATGGGAATCAGCGCGGCCAGCCTCGCGGCGTTTCTGGTCCTCAATTCCAGCGCTATCAATACCATTGCACAGGCCGACCAACTGCGCCCGCAACTGGATGCCCTGAAAACCGAGATTCTGGGCGTGCAGGATGACCTGAAAACGGCACAGGCTGGCCGCGACACCGCCCAGCGCGAAGCCGATGCCTTGCGAAAGCAGCAGCAGGCCGCGCTGACCGATCTTGAAGCCGCCCGCAGCAACCTTAAAGCGGCCCGCAGTGCCCAGGAGCGCCTTCAGAGTGAGGCAGACACCTTGCAGGACAGGGTGAAGGCTCTGAGCACACTGCGAACAGAGCTCGAGGCCCGCGCCGCAAAATCCCGCGCGCTGCTTACGGCGTCCGAGGCCGCACTGGAATCCAGTCAGGCCCGCGCACAGGCGCTGGACAGCCAGGTGATTGACCTGAATACCCGTTCGGCACTGGCATTGCAAGAGGCGGATCTCGCCAAGGGACGCGCCGCCGCTGCCCAGTCCCAGACGGAAGAAGCTCAGGCCCAGACGGAGCAGGCAAGGGCGCAGGCCGACGCAGCGCGGGCCGTCGCCAAAACGGCACAGAGATTGGCACAGGCCCAGGTGTTGGCCGTGGCCGCACAGGTCAAACAGGCCCAGGCGCAGGTACGGCAGGCTGAGGCGCAGGCCAAAGCTGCCCAGGCCAAAGCCCAGACGGCACAGGCGCAGGCCCAGCAATCCCGCGCGCAGGTCGAAAAGACCCAGGCGCAGGCCGCTCAACTGGGCCTCCAGGTGCGCCAACTGGAAGCCGACCGCGCCGCCGCCACCAAAGAACGCG
>JAQBPF010000190.1 GCA_028287665.1 Deinococcus sp.
GCTCAATTTGAGGAACTGGCGCTGCACGACGGCGTCTTGCTGCTGGGCGAACGACTGGCAGTGGCTGATCCCCTGGACGTTGATCTGTACCGCCGCCTGACCCGCCTGGTGCTGATCAACCTCAACAGCCACGCCATCTTCGTCAAGGAGTTGCGCCTGAAATGGCTGGACACCAGCCGGGACATCAGCGTGAGCCGCGATCACCCGGTGATCTTCAGCACCCCCCTGCGGAGCGGGGAGGCCCTGCCCCTACTGGATGCGGCCCGTATGGCCAGCGTCATCAGTGCCCTCCGGGAGCAGCACCTCAACGGCTTGACCTATGACGATCAGGGGCACCTCAAGTTGCCCAAGGACGCCGAGCGGAGGTTGGAAGCGCACTGGATTGATCCGGTGGGCACCAAACAGGTGGGGTTCTCCGTGGGCCTGCTCCGGGGCGCGGCGGACGAGGCCCCGTACATCGCCCGCCTGAGCTGACATCATTGGGCCTCACTCCCAGCCTGCTACACCCGGCTGGGGCGGCGGTTGACGTGTCCGTCACCTGTCAGCAGTACCCGCAGACGAGGCGCTCTTCCGCGATCTACTCTGCCACGCCCTGAAGCAGACCAGGCAGGTCCGGGTCATCGGCGGTGGCGGCACTGCTGGAGAAGCCCTTTCGGGCGAAGGCATGGAAAGGGCAGACGCCGTCTTACTCGGCATCGGCCTGGGCGGTGAGAACGGCATCACGCTGGGTCGGCCACTGCGGGCACGCCATCCCAGGTTGGGGACCGTGCTGCTGTCGAACCACGCCCATCTTGCCTTCGCAGGGGAACTGATCGCCGCACATCTCACGGGCTGGGCTGAGTTGCTCCAAACATCGGTCTGGGCCATTGAAGGGGTAAGCCGGGGGCAGATGGTGCTCGAATCCGCAGTTGGCGCAGGGCCAGACTGGTGGGGGCCACTTCCCGCAGCTCACGGCGCGTCAGAGTGAGTTGTGGAGCCTGATCCCTCAGGGGTATTCCAACATGGCCATCGCGGGCCACTTGGAACTCAACACCCGTGACCCCCAGATGAGCGCCAGGGGTTCGGCGGCGCTCTTGTACGCCCAAGAAGCCGGAGGCGCCCACCTTACCGTGCTGAGCGATTCTGGAAAGTGACAGACTGGTTTGCAGTTCTATGGACTCAACGCAACAAAGGTTAACTCGAATCCTGGGCGTGCCCTGGGAGTGCGTAGCTGAAGTGAAGCGGCTGTAGCTTGGCGTTCGAACTCGTGGGCGTGGGTTCCCAACGGGCCGGCAGAAGAAACCCAGCTGGAGTTGCCTCCCCCTGAGGGTGGCACGCTGGGGTTGGGAACAGGGGGAGTACCCTGGTCGGGACGGTCCGCATTTCAAAAGACCTGCAGGTGCCCTCTTCTGGCGACTCTGTTCACCCCGCAGATGAACACGCGTACCTCATCGCTGGTCACCTGCAGTCCGATACTGACGGCAGCTTCCAGGAGTGTGCGGCAGGTCCGTTTCTGCTTCCCGCTGGAGAACCTCACCGGCTGGTCGCCCTTGAAGACACGCAGCTGATCTGGTGGTGGGTGGATGAACCCGACGACTTCACGGCACTCAAACAGCACTGGTCCTGTGCCCCTCCCTGATTCTGACGAGCTCATGCGGGATGTCGGAGCTCAGTGGCTCGGGAGGACATGCACCTGTGGAGCTGCGTTGAGCCTCCTGCCCCAGGCGGGTGGTCTGAAGCAGACCAACGTACACCGTGGGCAGATCGCATGACAGCAGTCGTGGGACGGGGAGAGCCGGTGACGGCCGAGAGCCGAAGGCAGCGAGCGGCCTCCGTGTGCGCCGCATCCATGGCTGGCAGGGAAGACGGGCCGAGTGATGTTGAGGGACGGGTTCCAGCTGGAGACAGGACCTGGCGTGTTTCTGCACCCGATCAGTTCCGGCGTCTGCAGGTCGCCGATGTCGGATGTGTGGCGCACAGCAACGGTGAGTCAGGCACTGGCGACGGCAACACTCTGACCCTGGTGGGCCGTCCGCCGTTGTGATGCTGCGGGGAACATCCTGGTACCGGCGAACCTCGGAATGGGGGGGAGGGAGCTGGCCCACGCCCTGCCCGCGTGGGTGTCGATCACGCCCCCTTTCCCCGCAGCGGAAAGGTCATGCGCCGATTGCTGCGCGTCTCTACGGATGACCGGGGACGTCAGTGGCGACCTGACCAAGCTGGAGAATGCGGAGGCCGCCGCGGTGGTCAGGGAGCAATCCGCCCTGCCTTGACCGGGAACCTCGCCGATCACTGGCGAGTTCAGGCGGTTCTGAGGCAAGGCCGTGCCGGGAGCAGCACCGATCTCCGCGCGTCGGCGTCATGACCCACGCTCATCCAGGACGGTTTTCAGGTAACTGAGGAGCGCCACACGCACCTGCCCACGGACGGTGGGATCCGACGCCCCATCCGGCCGGAGCACGTACAGCGCGTCGGAGATGTGAATGGTCATCTGCGCCACCAGGCGGTTCTGAACCGGATCACTGGCTGGGCGCCGCAGCTGCGCCATCTGCTCCAGCCGCTCCTGCACGGCCCGGCGAACGGTCAAGGTGGGGGTTGGAACGGTGCTGTGGGTGAGCAGAAAGCCCAGCAGTCCCCCCGATTCCCGGTGCAACCGGGTGTGAACGCCCAATACCTCGTCGATGAGCTCAGCGATGGGCCGGTGCGGATGCCTCAGGGCAAGGTCCAATTCAGCGCCCAGCTGATCCACCCAGCGCTGATGCAGTTCGGAGAGCAGCGCGGCCTTGTGGGGGAAGAACTGGTAGAGCGAGCCCACCGAGACGCCCGCCCGTTCCGCGATGCGGTTGGTGGTGGCTGCCTCATAGCCCACCTCCATCAGAACGGAGGCCGCTGCGGTCAGCAGGCGTTCGACCAGTTGCCGACTGCGGGCCTGCTGAGGCGGCTTTCTGGGCGAAAACGCGAGCTTTGGCTCGGCTTTTCCCTGACGTACTCCCTCCAGAACGTCTTTTTTCATTGTCCCGAACGCGAGTTGAGAAGACGAGGCTTTATTCGCATACTGTCACTTTAGCCCGAAGGAGGCCCGTTGAATTCCCCTGAATTTATCCAGGTCCAGTCTGTCCGCACCCGCCACGTCATGCAGGGAGAAGGCGGGCCCGTCGTCCTGCTGCACGGCATCGGGCAAAGCCTGGACGACTGGAGCGACACCGTCCCCGCCCTGGCGCAGCGCTGGCGCGTCTACGCCCCCGACCTGATCGGCTTCGGCTTGACGGACAAACCGGATGTGCCGTACTCGCTGGCTGGCCTGGCCCGCTTCGTGAAGCATTACCTGAAGACTGTCGGGGAGACGCGGCCAGCGACCCTGATCGGGAACTCGCTGGGCGGCGCAGTGGCCCAGCAGTACGCCGCCCTGTATCCCCAGGAGGTCAACAAGCTGGTGCTGGTGAACAGCGCTGGGTTCGGCCGGGAGGTCACCCCCGCGCTGCGCCTGCTCAGCGTGCCGGGGCTGGGCGAGCGGCTGCTCAGGCCGGATCCACGGAACAGCGCCCGGACCGTGAAGGCCCTGTTCCACGATCCCGCCTTCGCCACACCGGAGCGGCGCAGCCAGGCCCAGCTGCTCGCCGGGCAACCGGACCGCGCCCGCGCCTTCCTCCGCGTGGCGCGGCACCTGGGAGATTGGCGCGGCATCCACGCGCCGTGGCGCGCCGCCCTGCTCCCCCAGGTGGCTCAGCAGCAGCTCCCGACCCTGATTGTCTGGGGAGAGCAGGACCGGATTCTCCCCGCCAAACACCTCGATCAGGCGCGCCGGGTCTACCCACACGCTCAGACCCACCTCTTTGCACACACGGGCCACCTGCCTCAGGTGGAGCGGGCAGACGAGTTCAATGCCCTGGTGCAGCAGTTCCTGGAGGCACACCCATGATTTCCTATTCGTTTCCTGGTGGAACGGCCGTCCTGACGGGCGCCGCAAGCGGGATCGGTGAAGCCCTGGCCGCCGAACTGGCCGCACGGGGCAGCCACCTGGCCCTGATCGACCGTGACGAACCCGGCCTGCAACGCGCCGGGGACACCCTGCGTCACCGGTATCCGGACCTCACCATCACCCTCCACCCTTTCGACCTCCAGCAGACGGCCCAGATTCCAGCGCTGGCCCAGGCCGTTCAGCACCGCCACCGGCGGGTGACCCTGCTGATCAACAACGCGGGCGTGGCCCTCGGCGGCACGTTCGAGGAAGTGAGCCTCGAGGACTTCGAATGGGTCCAGAGCATCAACTTCCGGGCTGTGGTGGCCATGACGAAGGCCTTCTTGCCCGCCCTGAAGACCGAACTGAACCCGCACATTGTGAATGTCTCCAGCCTGTACGGCCTGGCCGCTCCGGTGGGACAAAGTGCCTACAGTGCCAGCAAGTTCGCGGTGCGGGGGTTCAGTGAGGTGCTGCGCCACGAGCTCGCGCCGCAAGGCATCGGTGTGACGGTCGTTCACCCGGGCGGAGTACGGACGAACATTGCCCGCAGTGCCCGAATAGGCAGTGGGGTTCAGGCCACCCCGGCAGAACTTCAGGCGCAGCAGCAGGCCATGAACCGGGTGCTGCGCCTCGATCCAGCTCAGGCCGCCCGGATCATCCTGTCCGGGGTGGAGAAACGGGCGCCGCGCGTTCTGGTGGGCACCGACGCCCAGGTGATCGACCTGATCGTGCGCGCGCTTCCGGGCACCTACTGGTAGCTGCTGGGCCAGCTGTTGCCCTCACGCAA
>JAQBPF010000039.1 GCA_028287665.1 Deinococcus sp.
GAGGGCCTCCAGATTGCGGGCCGCCGAACCCTCGCGCACCATCAGCCACAGGCCCGCCCGCAGGCGTTCACGGGCTTCGTCGGGGGTGGTGGCCTCATGGTCGGAATGCAGGCCCGCTGCCGCGTAGGCGTGGAGGTCGCGCCCCTGTACTCCCGACGCATGACCGTCCATGCGCCGCCCTGCCCTGCGCCCCGCTTCCAGGACGCTCCAGACGCCGGGGTCAGCATTCAACACGCCCGGATAGTTCATCATTTCGGCCAGTCCCAGCACACCCGGCAGGGCCAACATCTCGGCAATCTGGGCCGCTCCGACCACCGCGCCGCCCTGCTCGAAGCCGCTGGCAGGCACGCAGGACGGCGCCGAGGCCCAGACCCGCAGGCCAGAGCCTCGGCCCGCCTCCAGCATCCAGCCCAGGCCCGCCGCGCCCACCACGTTCACCAGTTCGTGCGGCTCGGCTACGATGCCTGTCGTGCCCCGTGGCAACACCGCCCGCGCAAAGCCTGCCGGGGTCAGCAGGCTGGATTCGATGTGCACGTGCCCGTCTATGAACCCAGGAGCCAGAAACGCGCCGTGTGCCTCTAGGACCCGCGCTGCCCGGTAGCCCGGCCCAAAGGCGGCAATTCGGCCCTCCGCCACCACCACATCGGCCTCAAACACCTCGCGGGTGGCGGGCTGCACCACCGACGCGCCCCTGATCAGCAGATCGCCCTCTTCCTGGCCACGCGCCACCCGGACGAGACGCTGCCTTGCCTGTTCCTGCCCTGCACGGTCAACCGAACTCATGGCGCAGTGTACTGAGTGAGACGTGCCCAGACGTCAGACCGGGCCAGATGGGTGCCTGCCGCCCGGTCAATCCTGCCCCCAGAGGAGACGCCGTCAGGCAAGCCAGCGCCTCAGAACCGCGACCTCAAAGAAAGGCAGCGTACAATTATGGATGTGACTCTGACTGCGGTTCTGGCTGTTCTGGCTTCTTATGTGCTCGGCTCGCTTCCGGCAGCGGCGTGGCTGGCCCGCGCACGGGGCATAGACATCCGCACAGTGGGCAGCGGCAACAGCGGCGCAACCAACATGATGCGGGCCGCGGGCAAAGGCCCCGCAGTGGCCGTCGCCACCTTCGATGTCTTTAAGGGCGTGCTGGTGATCTGGCTGGCCCGCTGGCTGGGGTTGGGCGAAAACGTGGCGGCCCTGTGCGGCATCGCCGCCGTCATCGGGCACAACTTCAGCCCATTTCTGGGTTTCCGGGGCGGCAAGGGCGCGGCCACCACCTTCGGCGTGATGGTCTCGCTGGTTCCGGTGGTGGGCATCGGCACCGCCGTCATCTTCCTGACCACCGTGTGGCTGACGCGGCTGGTGTCGGCGGGCAGCATTCTGGGCGTCATCGCGGGGACATTGGTGGCCGTGGTCACGGGCCAAACAGGGTGGCTGTGTCTGGCGGTTGCCCTGCTCTCGGCCCTGCTGATCTATCAACACCGCGAGAATATCGGTCGACTGACCAGCGGCAAAGAACGGCGACTGGGAGACAAGAGCTGAGGCCGCCGCCACCCAGCCCATGCCAACAGGGCTTGACCTACTGCTTCCGGCGGAGGTTTCTGGGGCAACCATCGCGTTTTTGGTTGACCTGAGAGGATGACGACCCTGCAGCAGCCTGGCCCGTGAAGCTGTGTGGCACAGCTGCAACACAGCCTCTTCCCGGGCTTGAGCCGAAACTCACCTCTATTCATCTCCTTCACTGACCCGTTGCGCTATTCTGTGGGGGTCACAATTTCAACTGACATATTGCCCGGACGGTGGTCAGCCCGCCCGGCCCGGAGTGGTCCCATGCCCGCCAGAATCCGCATATACGGCAAGGAAGCGACCTTTACACAGGGCCACTGGACTTGCGAAGACGACAGCTTGTTGGCCATGCTCGAAGCCCTGGCCGACCCCCGCGCCAACACCGAGGAACAGGAGCAACTGCACGCGCTCTATGCTGCTGGGCGCTTTGGTGGAGCGGTCGCTACCCCCGAAGGGCAGTGGCAGACCGCCCCCCACCCCGAAGCCGAGATCAAGCTGGAAGACTTTGCACCCGCCACGCCGCGCAGTACGCCAGAGAGCCTGGCCAACAAGGCCGGATGGCTGGGGTTTTTAAAGCGCAAAAAGTAGCAGGCGGCCAGCTCTAGCCTGCAACCACCGCAGAAAGTTGATCCGCGATCTGCTGCACGCTCAGGCCAGAGGTGTCGACTTCTAGCGTGGCCCGCGCCCGCAGAAGCGGTTCTACCCAGGTGAGGTGCTGCACAATCAGCTCACGCTCGGCCTCTGTCTTGCCATAGGGATTGTTGGTGCGGGCCGCGATCCGCTCCAGCATGACCTCAAGCGGCGCACTCAGCAGCACGATCTGGTCGAAGTAGGGGTAGAACTCGCCCTGATTGGACTTGCAGCCCGACACAAACAGGGCCACTTCGCGTGGGGCGCTGAGCAACTCCGCTATTCGGTCTGCCCGCCAGATCCAGTCGGGTGGGGTCAATTCGTCCTCGTTCTGCCATTCGCACCACTCGTCCGAATCGGTGTCTATGGCCGCGAAGCCACGCGCCGCCAGGGCCTCTATCACCGACGATTTGCCCGTGCCGGACATGCCCGTGATCAGGATGCGTTTCATGGCGCGAGTGTAGAGCGCCTGTCTCGTTCCCACCCGCCTAGCCCGCCCGCTTGACCTGCACCCGCCGGGCAGCTACCGTTAAATCATGCGTTGCCGCCTCATTCAGCACACCAGAACTCAGGGAACTATTACCACCTGAGCGGCGGTCTGCTGGACGTTTATCAAGCCAACAGCACCGCCCCGCGAGAGTCGTCGGGCGGTTTTTTTTGGCCGGTGTTGTTCAGGAAGCTGTTCGGAAAGCAGTGCGGAACTTTTTTTCTGGGAGGATAGACCTATGAGCGGACTGAAAGTAGCCATCGTTGGAGCCACGGGCGCAGTTGGACATGAGTTGATGAAGGTGCTGGAAAACAGCACGCTGGAGTTTAGCGAGTTGCAGCTGTACGCCTCGCCCCGTTCGGCGGGCCTGAAGCTGCCCTTCAAAGGACAGGAATTGACGGTGCAGGCCACTCCGGAGGGCGCGATTGACGCCGACGTGATCCTGGCCTCGGCGGGCGGCAGCATCAGCAAGGCGTTGGCCCTGGCGTGGGTGGCGGGCGGCGCACTGGTCATCGACAACTCCAGCGCCTTCCGCTACGACGCTGACGTGCCTCTGGTGGTGCCCGAGGTGAACGGGGAAGCCGCCCTGGCCCACAAAGGCATCATTGCCAACCCCAACTGCACCACCGCCATTGCCGTGGTCGCCGTTGCGCCCCTGCACCGCAAATACGGCGTCAAGCGCATGATCGTTTCTACGTATCAGGCCACCAGCGGCGCGGGCCAGAAGGGCATGGAAGAACTGCTGGAGAAGACGCATATGCAACTGCACGGCAAGGAAGCCACCGCCACCGTATTTGCCCACCCGATCCCCTTCAACGTGATTCCGCACATCGACGCCTTTCAGGACAACGGCTACACCAAAGAGGAAATGAAGGTGGCCTGGGAAACCCGCAAGATTCTGGGCGACGAGAGCCTGATCATTTCCTGTACCGCCGTGCGGATTCCGACCCTGCGTACCCACAGCGAAGCTATTACGCTGGAACTGGAGCGCCCCGCCACGCCCGACGAGGCCCGCGAGTTGCTGCGAAGCGCCGCTGGAGTGGAAGTGCGCGACGATCCCGCCGCCAAGCTGTACCCGATGCCCCTCACCGCCAGCGGCAAATACGACGTAGAAGTGGGCCGAATCCGCGCCAGCCTCGCGTTTGAAGGCGGCCTGGAATTGTTCGTGGCAGGCGACCAATTGCTGAAGGGAGCCGCCCTGAACGCCGTACAGATCGCAGAATATTTGCAGGAGAAGGGGGCGCTAAAGCCGAGAGCAGGCGCAGTGTAAGTGGGCTAAACAGGGAACGTGGAGTGTAGAACGTAGATCGTGGTATTAGGGGTTACCCATGATCCACGATCCACGTTCATTACAGAGCGCCTGCTCTAGGCTTCAAGGCTCCCTGTGCCT
>JAQBPF010000295.1 GCA_028287665.1 Deinococcus sp.
ATACCGTTCGTCATCTTCTGGTGACTGCGGACGAGCACGCGGCGGCCCAGTTGATCTGCGCCACGTGACAGTCGGTTGACGCGCCTCAGCGTCATGCCCCCGTCTCCCCTGCTGGCGCAGCATCGGCGGCATCAGCCAACGGTCGGGCCGCCACGTGGTTGACTGGCTGCCCAGCGCGGTCTGCACTGGCCTGCTCAGGGTCTGCACCGCGCATTGCGGGTCCTTCGGGGCTGCCTGTGACGTGAGACGTCCTGGGGCTGTTGAGGCCTCTGAGGAGTTCATTGCTGGGGTTGAATGACCCTGACCGAGGAATGAGGGCACAGGGGGGCACAGGGATGGGAAGGGACAGCATGACGAGGCTGGGAAAGCAAGTTCAGGTTCAGCTTCACGGCGGCTGTTTCCCCGGCGCTTCTCACCCGCACTCTGTTCGGTGCGCGCGGGCCCGTCCGGCCCACCACCCGCGGCCTGAGGGTTGGCCGCCCGGGCCTCACGCTCCTGAACCAGCATGCCTGACGGAGTGCGGTTCGGCAGGCTTGCGAAGTAACTCAGGCGCGCGGCACCCGGTCCAGCCGCGGCGGCGGAAGCCTACAGCACCGGAACACGGCAAAACACTTGTGGGGAGGCTGTCAGACCCTGCCCGCTAGCGTGGGCTTCATGTGGAGAACTGGCCTGATCACCGCCGCCATCTTGCTGCTGACGCTGGGTGGCCTGGCCGCACTGGTGTTCGGCGTGCTGGCGGGCAGCACCCTGCAGGACCTGCTCGCCGCGCCGGTTGATCCGGTCGAAACAGCTGTGTTGAGCGCCGTATTCGCGGGCTTCTTCCTGTATTTCCTGTTGGGCACGGTCTGCCTGATCGGCGTGATCCGCGACGCCTGGTACAGCCGGGACATCCGCCTGGGGCGCACGTGGCCGGTCCTGATCGGCATGACCACTCCGAAATGGATGCTGCTCCGCCCGTGGGTGTGGTTTCTGGCGGCGGTTCCACTGCTGCTCGAGACCCTACAAGCGCAGGCGCAGCGCAAGGAAGGTCAGGTCGAGATGCGGTGAGGCGCCACCCCAGAGGGGCCTGCTGGCCCGCGCCGGGTGACCAGAGAGACGGATGACCGCCACCCAGATGTCTGCAGGCACCACCGCCGGGCTGATGGTGGACCGCCCGACCCGGGCCTGAACCTCCGTGCGCCCGGATCCTAAACGCCCGCTTAAAACTCCCCTGCTGAAGAACAAAGACGTGCAGGCGGGGAAAGGCATGATCCTGGCGCGCACGCAGACATTCACCGACCTGACAGAAGAAGCGCGCCGGCCCACCATCACGCCCGCACGGAGCAGCAGCACGGTCCCGGCCAGCTGGCTGTTGCCCTCGCGCCCTCCTGTTCGTGCGGCCCGCCGCCCGGTGGAGATTCACACGGATGCGGGCTGGACCGAATCGGTGACCTACGCCCATATCCTGTGGGAGAGGCTGGAAGCGTTGCGGGCCTTGTGGGGGTTCTTGCTGGTCGGCCAGTTTCACACCAACGGCGTGACGGTGATCCTGAATGCCAACGGCGGATGGGACGTGGCCCTGGCGGACCTGAACGCCGCTGGCGCGCGCCAGCAGGTCAGCATCATGGCCGCTTCACTGTAAAACAGGTTGTTCTCGCCCCCCTGCCACCGGATGCGCTCCAACACGAGTACGGTGACCCGTGACCACCGTTACGACGATGTTCTGGACGTCGCCTACACCACTCTGAGTGACGCAGGCCTGCCGGTGAACGGTATCAGTGCCATCGCCCGCGGCGGCGCCGTTCTTAAACATGCGCAGGGAGCCACGTCCGTGCAGGCGAGCGTGAGGACGCTTGGCGCGCACCTGCACCTGGAACGGTCCACTGACGCCACGCCGTGGGTGAGGATGCAGTCCAGTGTGCACGCTGCCATGCAGTTCGTCCGGCACGGATAGCCGCGTACCGGCCACCTTTCCTCAGCGGAGGGCGATTGGGCCAAATGTGTGGCCGAGTGTCACGGCAGCCCCACACTCCTCTGGCGGGTCAGGGGTTGGAGAGGGGCTTGGGACCGTCGGCGGTCACCAGCGATTCTGCGCCCTGGGGCTGGCGCCCGCAGCGCGCCACAACTGAGGGGCACAGGGAGGGGGCTCTCTCCTCTTCCGGCCTGGAGGTTCCCTGAATCAACGCCTGCCACCCCCCATCGTCCGTCGTCTGCTGGTGTTCACAGACAAGTACCAGCCCGCAGCGGCCCAGCGCCACATGGCAGCTGGCTTCCCCCCGGGGCTCTTCCCTGCTGGCGCGGTGTCCGCTGTATCGGCCAGCGGTTCGGGCAGCCGCGTGGCTGGTCGCCTCTCCCAACCACCCCCTGATTCCGCCCCTGCTCCAAGACCTGCTGCACTGGTCGCTGTGCGGTGAGGCGGTCTGGCTGCCCGGCCTACCGGGCTGCTGCACCTGGTCGGTCTTCGACACCTGGCGACTCGGTTCCTACGAGCGGCACGTCAGCAGCAGCGGCATGCTGTGTGTCAACCGGCCTCGGCTGTTTCCCCTTCGGGGACGACGCCCACGAGTTGCATCTTGCGCTGTGGGACGGCCACCCGGATGATTTGACCGGAGGCGGCCCTGAGACAAACTGCACTGGCGGGGCTTTCCGCGGTCAGGTCGTGGGTGTCGTGGCGCAGTCGACTGTGGAATCTCGTCGATGGGGAGGTGGATTCAGGCGAGCCGCCAGACGTGGCCGTGACAGACGGAAAGGAACGGGTACCTGCGGAGACCGGAGTCCTCTGCCCGTCCCCCGCCGGATCGGACCGGACTGAACCTGACCCCCGGCGGCCGCCATTCACCTCATTTCCCCACTGGAAGCTGCCTCCCAGCTGTTGTCTTCCCTTGCTCGCCAAAGTCTGCAGGCCGTGTGTGGGAGGCTGTGAGGGCAGCTCTGCTTCCACGCAGCAGTCTTTGCTGGGTCTGCTGGTCTCCCCTGCCAGCCTCACGCGGTGGTCGGGGACCTGAGCCTGCGCTTTCGGATCACTCCTGGCCGCTGAACCTCACAGGCACCCTGAAGCCCACCGCTGACCAAACTCCAGTAGGGCTGGCTCTGCCATTTGCGCGCCACTCGCCAGATTGGGCTGGTGGGGCGCGGAGCTGCTTGCTCCAGACAGCTTCTGCGCAGCCAGTCTGGCCCGTGAGGCGGGTGCTCATCGACTGCGGTGGCCTGGATTATGTTCTCCCCCACCGCGCGACCAGCCCGGCCAGCGCAGCTGGGGTGATCCACTGGTCTCAATGCAGCCACTCCACTGACGGTGCCGTATACGCCCTGCTGGATGGATCCGGGGCTCTGCTGGCTTGGGCCACACCGCCGGGTCGCTGCCTTCGTGCTGGCTGTGTCCGTGCAGCGCGGTTCAGTTCGAGAGTCTCCTGGAGCCGCTGATGGGGGTTTTAGGCCCCTGTGGACGGGAGTGCGGCGACGAAACACCCGGTCGGACCAGCGAGAGGGATCTGGCGATGGAGTTGATCCGGTTGCTCTCAAACGGCGTCGCGGCCCAACTCTTTGATCAGGCTGGCTGTTGCCTTCTTCACTGGCTCCGGCCGCCCCACACACTGGCCGGGCAACACCCCCTCAATCTGGCGCAGGCCTTCGGGTGACCGCACCACGCTGCCGTCGGGGACGTCCCCAGGGCTCCCCAACACGGCGGTTTTCTCTGGCCCACGTATCCGAATTCTGTTCTCCAGGCGGCTTGGCCGCCTGAACTTCCTTGGAGCACTCATGAACCATGACCCGATCGTCAGCCTCTTCGTCAATCGCCACCTTCAGCTGGGCTGTGAGCCTTACATGGACCGGCATGGGGACTGGCACTCCCCGGCTTACGTGGACCTCACCCAGGAGTGGCAGCTCGAAACCCTCAATGACCTCTGGCTTGAGCTTCAAGGGGGACAGTGGCCCGTCATTTCCGAACGCCAGCTGGCCGCTCCGGTCCTCGCAATGAATGCTGGAGCGGTCTGGGCCGCACGGCACCGGGCTCATCCCGCCTTCCGGTCTCTGGTCCACCGGCACATGCTCTACCTGATGCAGGGCCGCGCGGTCCTCGGCGTCGACCTTCAACGTGGACGCCTGCGTCTGCCCGGTGTGAGCGGCGAGCTGTCGATCACCGCCATGGACGGCACCATCCCCGCAGAGGCCTGGGCCCCCGGGACAGCCTGGGTCGGCGGGGTACTCAGCGTGTCGTACTGCGAGGCGGGCATGCTGGACGTCAGTGAACTGGAAGTCCGCCTGCTGCCGCTGCCGCCTGCGGCCCTGTCGGAGCGTCTGCCCTGGGGGACCCACTCTGTCTGAGCCGCCGGCCATGCGCTGGCTGAAGGCCCGCCGCCTGAGCGTCCTGCAGAACCCGGCCGAGCGGCTCCGCTTGGCGGAGGATTTCCGCCCGGTCCTGCGGATCCTGAAGCTCTGGAAGCTCACCCGCCGTCAGCAGGACAGGCTCCTGAACCTCTCCCTGCGGCTGGTCCATCAGGTCGGGCGCGGCGGTGCGGTGCCGTCCCTGACCGCAGGGCAGCTCCTGCAGCTGTCGCTGACCGTCGGCATCTTCCAGGCACTCCACGTGCTGTACAGCGACCAGACGGCCGCCGGCTGGCTGCACCGGCCGAACGGGCGCAGGCCGTTTGATGGCCGGACGCCATTGGAGTATCTGCTGTCCACCGGGTTACCGGGGCTGTAGCTCACCCGGCGTCTGCTGGACCATAACCGCAGTGGTTTCTTCGAGGCCACCCCAGAGGCAGATACTCTGGCCGCCACCCTGACGCAGCCGGAGATCAACCTGGACGGTCAGGGCCAGGGGTCCGAAGAGGGGCAGTGGAAACCAGGTGACCCGCTGCAGGAGGGAGCCGGTGGGGGAGACCTCGGGCGGCTCCCAGGTTCAGAACGGCCGCCGGTCCCGCCACATTGCGACGGCTGTCCCTCGGCCTCCCACTACAGAATCCGGGACTGGGAAT
>JAQBPF010000211.1 GCA_028287665.1 Deinococcus sp.
TGTATACGCCGCGCAATATCGAAGCTACCTTCAGCAGCAGTCATCTGGGCCACACCCACGCGGAAGCCTGATGGGGGTGCTGAAGGACGGTCTGGGGATCAAAGGGTCTCAAGGGCCAGGAACAGCCCGACCCCAAAGGCCTGCTGCTTTTACTGTTGGAATTTCAGACGCTGGACACCTTGAGCAGGCTCCAATCCTCTCAACCGCCCTCCCCACCACAAGGCACCTTTATGGACTGGCTCACTGACCCCCTGCAATTCGGATTTTTCGTGCGGGCCCTGCTGGCCGTCGTGTTGGTCAGTGTGCTGTGCGCTCTGGTGGGAGCCTGGGTGGTGCTGCGCGGCCTCAGCTACATAGGCGACGCCATGAGCCACGCCGTATTTCCAGGCATCGTGGGGGCATTCCTGGCGGGCGGCAACCTGCTGGTGGGGGCGCTGGTGGCCGCCGTGCTGACCGCCCTGGGCATAGGCGCAGTGGGGCGGCAGAGTGGGCTGAAGCAGGACAGCGCCATCGGCATCGTCTTCGTGGGCATGTTCGCGCTGGGCGTGGTCATGCTCTCGCGTGCGCCGACCTTTACCACCGACCTCAGCAACTTTCTGATCGGCAATCCGTTGGGCGTCACGCCTGCCGATCTGTGGGGCGCACTGGCGGTCACGCTGGTGGTGGGCACCATTCTGACCGCCATGCAAAAGGAACTGCTGCTGGCGTCTTTTGACCCCACCGAGGCCCGCGCCATCGGCCTTCCGGTGCGGCGCCTGGAGAGCTTGCTGCTTATTCTGATCGGGTTGGTGGTGGTGCTGACGGTGCAGCTCGTGGGCACGACCCTCAGCGTCAGCCTGCTGATTACCTCCAGCGCCTCGGCCCGCCTGCTGTCGCGCAGCCTCCGCACCATGATCGGGCTGGCCGCGCTGCTGGGCACGTTGGGCGGCGTCACGGGCCTGTATCTCAGCTATTACGTCAATACTGCTCCCGGCGCGACCATCGTGCTGGTCAATACGGCGCTGTTCGGGCTGGCCCTGGCCCTGCGAAAACGGGACTGAGGAAGGGGGATTGATGGGGCTGAGGCGATCAGCTCTGGCCTGCTAGCCAGGCAAAAATGTCCACGCTGTTGCCGTCCGGGTCAGTCACGGTGGCGTATCGTTGTCCCCAAAAAGCATCGTAGGGCGCGGCCTAGACTTCGTATCCTTGCCCCCGCAACCGCTGGCACGCCGCGTCTACTTCTGCCGGAGTGCTGGCCTCTAGCGCCGTGCCCAAGCGGCCCTGACCCTTGGGCGGCGCAGTCCAACTGGGGTACACCTGCCGTACCAGTTCCTCGGTTTCCCATGCGATCCGCAGACCATTCTGGCTGATTTCTACGTGCTGTTCTCGCTCGTCCTCTGCATTCAGGTGCGCCCCGGCGGGAATCGGCAGCCCCAGCGTGCGGTAAAAGTCGAGGCTGCGCTGCATATCGGCCACCACGAATGACAGGTAATTGAGGGTCAGGGGCATAGGGAGATTCTGTCACTTGCTGCTCTCTGAACCCAAAAAAAACCGCCCCACAAGGGAGGCGGTCAACGTAGAAGGTAGGTTTAGTAGAACTTGGTGATGCGCTCGACGCTGTGGCGGTGGTGGGGGAAGCCTTCTTCGGCGCGCTTGCCGATGGGCAGCAGGCCAGCAAACTGCACGTGGGCGGGCAGGCCCAGCAGTTCCTTCACTTTTTCGGGGTTGAAGCCGAGCATAGGCACGGTGTCGTAGCCGAGGCCACGTGCCGCCACCATCAGGAAGCCAAAGGCGATGTTGGCCTGCGACAGACCCCAAGCGCCGCGCTGGGCCACGTCCTGAGCGCCGAATGCGCCGTTGAAGGTGTTGCGCTGGCCGGTGCGCCCTGCGTCGCCCATGCCGGGGTGGGCGGTTTCTTCAACCGTATCCAGGGTGTCTTCCATGTCGCTGTAGACCACGATGACGGCGGGAGCGTTGGTGATCTGGCCCTGTCCGTAGGCGGCTTCTTGCAGCTTGCCCTGAAGCTCGGGGTTCTGGATCACGGCAAAGCGCCAGGTCTGGGCATTCCAGGCGCTGGGAGCAAGGCTGGCAAGGCGCAACACTTCGTGCAGATCGGCGGCGGGAATAGGTTCCTGCACAAACTTACGGATGCTGCGGCGAGTCTCGATGGCTTCGGTAACAGTGGCGGGGCGCAGTGCAGTAGCAGTCATAGGACAAAGGTATTGCAAGCGCTTTAAATTGTCAAGCGGTGTAATCTGCGCCGCAGTGTGTCTGACGTTTAGGTGTAAAGTACTGTCATGACTCTTGCCGCGCCTCCGCAGGTCGCTGCCCCCAGTGGCGCGGCTTCCTCTGCCTCTTCACAACCTGGATTTTGCCCGGTTTACCGCGCCATCGGTGTGCTTCAGGAAAAATGGGTGTTGCATATCGTCCGCGCGCTGCTGGACGGCGAAAAGGGCTTTAATGAGCTGGCCCGCGCCGTGGGCGGCTGCAACAGTGCCACCCTCACTCAGCGGTTGGAACATCTGGAAACATTGCAACTGATCGGCAAGCGCACCGAAGACACGCACGGCAAACTGGCCCGCAGCGTGTATTCGCTGACGCCCGCTGGCCGCGAGTTGCAGGGCGTGATTCAGGCCATCGATATGTGGGCCCGCGAGCATCTGCAAGAAGATGAAGCCCGCCTGGAAGGCCAGTCCGGCTGCGGTTCCGCCGTCTGACGACCTGACCCATGACCGCCATCTTGCTGTTTATCGTGCTGCCGCTTCTCCTGATCGTGGCAGCTTTTTTTATCCGGCCTCTGGTGCGTCCAGACAGGCAGTACGGTGATCCTTTCGGCAGGGGCCTGTCGGCACAGGGAATGTTCGGCGGGCACGGGTTATCTCCTGACGAACGGGTGGTGGCCGAAGAAACCGGGAGGGTGAAGTTCGATTTTGGAGACCCGGACTCCACCCTGCACCCACCGTCTGAACAGACATGAACCCTCCTTTACACTCCCGTCATACTCACCCATCCAGAAGTGACGGCGCGGCCTTTACGCTGACCGCATGAGTCTCAAAGACAGCTTTACGCCGGAAGAATGGTTCAAGGTCATGACGGCTCCCGGACGTGCTGGAGCCGTGATCGTGGCGGCCAGTCCCAGTGGCATTACGGGCATTGTGGCCGAGGCCCGCGCTATCGCGGACGCCATCCGGGGTCAGGTCAGTGGGTCAGGCCGCACGCCGCTGCTGGAAGCGATGGCCGCCGATCTGGTGGGGACGCCCCCAGATCCCAGCACCCTGCCGCAGCAGGAGCGTGCCCGCAACATGGACGAAGTGCGCCAGCAGGGTCTGGAAGCCGTGCGGCAGGCGGTGTGGTTGGTCAGTGCCAAGGCCTCCCCGGAAGACTCATCAGCCTACAAGAACCTGCTGATGACCGTGGCCCAGCGCACCGCCGAGGCTGCCAAAGAGGGCGGATTTCTGGGCATCGGCGGCGAACAGGTCAACGACAAGGAACGCGCCGCGCTGAGCGAACTGCGGGAGGTCCTGCGGTTGGATGAAGTTGCCCCTGCCGTCACGCCCGCCATCAACCCCGATGGGTCCGGCAACTCTCCCTAAAGATGTGCTCAAGCCCCGACGAATACTTTTGTCTCATGCCTGCTGGCTGTCCCCGCGCTAGCCTGCCGCCTGTGATGTGGGTCCGGATGGGTGGATTTTTTCTGTTGTCGCTTGGTCTGGTGGGCTGTCAGGATGGGCAGGCCCGCAGCGAAAACGTACGGTTGGCGGCGCGTATTTCGGCTCTGGAGCAACAGGTAGGCAGGTTGCAGCAGGCTCAGGCAAAAGCTCCGGCGGTGGCGGCCCCTGCCGAGTTCATGGCCCGGGCCGCTGCCCAGAACTGTGCCAACGACCTCTCGCGTACCTTGGAAACCTTTCGCCAGGACAGCATCGACGGTGTGTATCCCGCCCCGTCCCGCCTGATGCTGCCGGATTCCTGCGGGGGCCAGACCATCCAGTGGGTGCGCCTGACGGGAAAAGCCTATGCTTTTACGCTGGTTGACGAAGGCGGTGCGGAACTGGCGCGGGCCAGCGGGCCGTAAATTTTCACGTTTTGGCGGGAGTCTGGGCCTGCCGTGGCCGTCCTCCACTCGGAGCAACATTTGACTGCCAACTCCGAACCAGGGCTGGGCAGAGATAAGGAGCACCCATGCGGAAGGTGATCGTGACCGAGTTTCTGACGCTGGACGGCGTGATGAAAGATCCTACGCTGTGGCAGCAGGGGTATTCCAGCCCGGACATCGGCCAGTTCAAGTCCGAGGAACTCTTTGAGAGTGGCGCACTCCTGCTGGGCCGCGTGACCTACGAGGAATTCGCTCAGTACTGGCCCACTGCGGCTGACACCGGGGCATTTGGCGAACGGATGAACAGCCTGCCGA
>JAQBPF010000241.1 GCA_028287665.1 Deinococcus sp.
AGGGCGGCTACTCCTTCGGCAGCCATTTCAGCGGCGGGATGATAGACCGTGGTGAGGCCGCCAGCGATGTATTCCGCGCCCAGAATGTCGTCGAAACCCACCAGAGACACGTCGCCGGGCACGCTCAGGCCCGCCGCGTGCAGTGCGTGAAACACAGCCGCCGCGCCTAGATCGGTTTCTGCAAAGACAGCACTGATGTCGCCGCGCCGCACAGCTTCGACCAGCTGTACTCCATCGTGCAGCGCAGACCGAACCGGCAACCCTGCTGCCCGAAGGGCCTGCCGGTAGCCTTCCTCGCGGCGGTGAAAATGCTCGACGCCGCTGGCAATGCCGCCCCCATAAAAAGCAATGCCTCGGTGTCCCAGTTCCAGCAGATGCTGGGTGGCCTGCGCTGCGCCCGCCTGATGGTCGATGTCCACGGCGCTGATGTTGTGCGGCACGCGCTCGGTCCAGAGGGCCACCACGGGCAGCGGCGCAGCGTGGAGTGCATTCAGCAGGCCGTGCCCCCGCAGCGGATCGCAACTGACGATCAGACCGTCTACCCGGCCATCCAGAAAGGTCTGCACGGGCACGTCTCCGGCTGGGTAGATCACCAGCGCAGGCACCTGCAGGTCACGGGCCGCGCCGCTGAGACCCGCCAGAATCGCGCCGTCGAAGGTTCGCCGCACCGCTCCAGCCGATACACCGTCGAGCAGACTGTCGGGTTCGGACGCGCCCACCGCTTCGAGCACCACGCCGATTTGCCCGGTCTGGCGGGTTCTGAGGTTGCGGGCCGCCACATCGGGCACGTAGCCCAGCTCCCGCGCCACCTGACGGACCCGCGCCGCCGTATCGGCGTTGACGGCGTATTCGGCACGCCCAGACAGGACTTTGGAGACCGTGGCAGAACTGACCCCGGCTGCCGACGCCACCTCCTTAATCTTGATCCGCATGGGCGATAGCCTACGGTGTTTGAACCACTGATGCAGCGGTGGGTCAGTTCGGCAGGGACAATCTGGCCCGGTGCGGCGGTTTCCAACGGCTGAAGAGAAGGCGATGGCAGCAGGCCAACAGACTGACGACCTCCTCCACTTCAGCCTTCCCAGCGGTCCTCAACATTCAGGCGGGCTGCCCTGCTTGCGTACCAACACTTCAATTGCTTTGAATTCTCTCAAGGCCGCACCAGACTGGACCCGCTACAGTCAGGCGGATTCCAGCGCTTTCGCCCCTTTCTTTTGGAGGTACCTATGACTTCTTACCGCAGACTGGGCCGCAGCGGCCTGCACCTGTTTCCCCTCGGCCTCGGCACCATGCAGTTTGGCTGGAGCGCCGACGAGAAGACCTCGTTCGAGATCATGGACGCCTACGTTGCAGCGGGCGGCAACTTTATCGACACGGCAGACATTTACACCACCTGGACAGACGGCAACCCCGGCGGCGTTTCGGAAGAAATCATTGGCCGCTGGATCAAGGCCCGGGGCAACCGCGACAATCTGGTGATTGCCACCAAAGTGCGCGGGGCCATGGGCGAGAAGGCTTCAGAAGGCCGCGCGACCATTCATCAACGTGAGGGCCTGTCTCGCCGCTGGATTATCAAGGCCTGTGAAGACAGCCTGCGCCGCCTGCAGGTGGATCACATTGATCTGTATCAGGCGCACTGGATCGACAGCCAGACGCCCATTGAAGAAACCCTGTCCGCCTTTTCGGAACTGGTGAAGCGGGGCTACGTGCGCTACCTCGGCTGCTCCAACTACAGTGCGTGGCGGCTGATGGAGGCGCTGTGGACCAGCGACCGCCGGGGCCTGGAAAGTTACGTCAGCATTCAGCCGGAGTACAGCCTGCTCTCGCCCACGCGGGCCAACTTTGAGCGGGAACTCCAGCGTGTAGCGGTGGAATACGGCATTGGCGTGGTGCCCTGGAGTCCGCTTGGCGGCGGAATGTTGACCGGGAAATACCGCCGGGGCCAACCCCTGCCCGAGAGCGTGCGGGCCAGCGAAAATGCAGCGCGGCGCTTCAGTGACCAGAACTTCGACACCATCGAAGCGCTGGTGGCGGTGGCCGAGCGCCATCAGGTGCCCACTGCACAGGTGTCGTTGGCGTGGCTGCTGCAACAGCCTGCGGTGACCGCACCCATCATCGGGGCCAACAGTGTGGATCAACTCAAGGAACTCCTGGGCACGGTAGAACTGACGCTCAGCGCGGATGATCTCAGCGAAATCAGCCGGGTCAGCGACTGGCCCCGCGCCCGCACAGAACAGGAAAACTGAACGCACCAACTGGCTCAGGTCACTCCTTTCCGAAGCTCAACCGCGTCTCAGTCGAGCAAAACATCAAGATTCTCCCGGTGCCTGTTCATCTCCGCTGGCTCTCCGCTTTGCAGAGTGATGCATGGCACACACTCTTTCGGACTCCAGACCAGAGCTTCAAGCCCGTGTTTCGGCGTTTGGCGGACGGCAGGCCATTGCACCGGAGGTCGAACGGCTCCGGCTGCCGCTGTCAAACGCCTTCTTCCTGGGTGAGCCAGGACAACCGTGGGTGCTGGTGGACGCGGGTACGCCCGGCAGCGCCCGTCTGATTATGCGGGCGGCGCAGGCCCGGTATGGGGCGGGCACCCGGCCTCAGGCCATCGTCCTGACGCACGGCCATCTGGATCACATCGGCGGGCTGTGGGGTCTGCTGCGGCACTGGCCGGATGTTCCCGTCTACGCCCATTCGCTGGAACTGCCCTACTTGACCGGCAAATCCGCCTATCCCCCACCCGACCCCACCGTGGGCGGCAGCATGAGCGCCCTTTCACCGCTGTTCGTTCCCGGCCCTTTTGATTTCCGACCTCAGATTCGGCCTCTGGATGAGCTCACCCTCCCTTCGGCACTCTCAGGTTGGACCTTCATCACTACACCAGGGCACTCACCGGGGCATGTCTCCTTGTGGCGGGAGGCGGACCGAGTGCTGCTGGCAGGCGACGCCTTTGTCACCACCGTGCAGGAACGAGTCACCGGGGCCTTAACCCTGCGGCCCAGATTGGTGCACCGCCCGCCCGCCTACTACACCCCCGATTGGGATCAGGCCCGCACCTCTGTGCAGCGGTTGGCGGCCTTAGAGCCTGCCCTGGCCGTCACAGGACACGGCGATCCTGTGGGAGGGCATGAACTGCGGGATGAACTGCGCCGTCTGGCCCAGAATTTTGATGAGGTGGCGCGGCCTGTGCAGGGACGCTACGCGACGCACAGTCCGACGACCACGACCAGCGGAGTGGTGAGCCTGCCGCCGCTCAGCCCACGCGGGCAGATCTTGCGGGCTGGGTTGATTCTGGTGGCAGGGGCGGCGGTGTTCCAGCAAGTTCGGCGCTGGCTTTCCTGAAGCGCCCCATTCGAACAAGCTTAGGAGTTGAACCTTTAAGATGAATGCAGGGATCCAGCATAGCCAAACCCTTCATTTCTACAGAGGGCAGTTCACGCGCTCCTGACGCCGCTGCAGCGCGGCGGAGGCAAGGGATTCCTCATCTGACAGCACAGGAACACAGTGAAGTGGGTCTGTCCTTAGCGTTTCGGCAGAGTGAACGAGAAAGTCGCGCC
>JAQBPF010000261.1 GCA_028287665.1 Deinococcus sp.
CGGCAGGCGGTCGAAGGCGCGGAGGACGACGAGGAAGCTGGGGCACTGGACGCGCAGGCGGTACAGATTGGCCCGCTGGACGTGCTGATCGCGGTGGCCGCCAGCGGCACCACGCCGTATGCATTGGGCGCAGTCCGGGCGGCGCGGCAGGCGGGAGCGCTGACCCTTGCGCTGGCCAACAATCCCGGTACACCCCTGCTGCACGCCGCCGATTGCCCCATCCTGCTGGATACTGGCCCAGAAGTGATCAGCGGCAGCACCCGCCTGAAAGCCGGAACGGCCCAGAAAATTGCGCTGAATACGCTGTCGAGCGCGCTGATGGTACGGCTGGGTAAGGTGTACGGCAACCTGATGGTGGACGTGAAATCCACCAATGCCAAGCTGGAAGACCGCGCCGTGCGATTGGTGCGCTATGCCACGGGCGCAGATGAAACTACCGCTAAAACCGCACTGGATGGCGCGGGCGGCAGTGTCAAGACGGCGTTGGTGATGCTGCGCCTGAAAGTGACGGCCATGGAAGCGGAGGCCCGGCTGGAGGCCGCAGGGGGTCATGCCCGCACCGCGCTAGGTGAAGGAACAGGAGCCGAGTCTTGATTCCGGACCCCACCCGCGCCCTGTTGCAGCAGGCCGTGAGCAGTGGAGGCGTACCGGGAGCTGCCCTGGGCGTCGTCTGGGCCACGGGCAAACGCGACACGCTGACGCTGGGACACGCGCAACTGTTGCCGGCAGCCGTGCCACTCCAGGCCGATTTCTGGTGGGATCTGGCCAGCCTGACCAAGCCCCTGTTTACGGCGCGGGCAATCTTGCGGGCCGTGGAAGCGGGCCGTCTTGATCTCGATGATCCCCTGGCGGCCTTTCTACCGGACCTCGCGTGGATGCAGGCCACTGCGCTGAAGGAGCGCACGCTGCGGCAACTGCTGACCCATACCGCAGGCCTGCCCGCCTGGTCGCCGCTGTATACGTGGGGCGACGCTGCCACCATCCGCGCCCGCGTGTTGCAGGAGCCGTGGAACCTCACCGAACCAGGGCCTGTGGTGTATTCCGACCTGGGGTATATCCTGCTGGGGCGCGTGCTGGAACGGGTGTACGGGCAACCTCTCAGGGACTTTACGCTGGACAACGGCCTGACCTTTGCCCCCGACTCCGCCCAGAGCGTGGCCACTGAACACTGTCTGTGGCGAGAACGGACCTTGCGCGGTGAGACCCATGACGAGAACGCCGCCGCACTGGGCGGAGTTTCGGGCCATGCAGGCTTGTTCGGCACGCTGGAAGGGATACTGGCGCAGGCCGAAGCCCTGTTGCGGGGTGGCTGGCTCTCCCTTGCCGCGCAAACCTTAGCGGTACAGCCCCACGCAGAGGGCCGAACCCTCGCTTTCGTGCAGGCCCAACCCGGCTGGAGTGGCGGCGGCCTGTGCAGCCCGCACGCCTTTGGGCACACCGGATTTACGGGAACTGGATTGTGGGTAGACCCGGTGCGCGGCGCGGCGTGGGTACTGCTGACCAACCGCGTTCACCCGACCCGGCATTCAGGATTCGATATTCAGGGCTTACGACGGGCAGTGGGAAATACGTTGCTGGCCGGGCTTTAGGACGGTCAGCTCAGAGTATTTTCTGGACACCTTTCCCCTCTGACATCAAAAAACCGGGCCACCCCACAAGGGAGCGGCCCGGTTTCGCCTCTAAAAGTCTTAGAGGTTGCCCTTCAGGGTGCTGGCGACCTTGAAGGCCACTTTCTTGCCGGCGGGGATCTGGATTTTCTCGCTGGTGCCGGGGCGCACGCCGGTACGGGCGGCGGTGGCCTTGACGCTCAGGGTACCGAGGCCGGGGAGGCCCACGCTCTTGCCGCTCTTGACGGCAGTCACGATGACGTCGAGCATGGCGCTGACGGCTTCTTCGCTCTGCTTCTTGGTCAGGCCGGTCTTGTCAGCGATCTGCTCGACGAGCTGGGTCTTGGCGACCTTGTTGCTCTCCGTGGGGGCGGCTACAGCGGCAGCCTTGGCGGGGGCCTTGGCAGCTTTGGGGGCTGCGGCAGCGGGTTTCTTGGCGGGGGCCTTCGTCGACTTTTTCGTCATGGTGAGCAGCATGACATATGAATTGTGCGCTGTGAAGGGGGGGGAGGGGGAGGAAAGCCCTCTGACACGCCGTCCCAGAAATTCAGATAACAAAATACGCGTCTGGCACGCTTTTTTTTCCAGTCGGGCCTCTTTTCTTGAGAGAGGCTAAAGAATGCCGTTGTGGTGGGCTTTCCCACTGTTTGAGGCATCTATTAAGATCGGGGAAGCCTATGGCATGGGCCAGGTGGGTCAGCCGACCGGGCTTTGCCAACGAAAAATGGGGGGTGTCTGGCCAGTTGGCCAATGTAACCTGGCCAGTTGGCCTTTAAGCTGATGGGCGTGCCGGATTCTGCCTCGCCCCCCCCACTTCGCACCACCCAACCTGCCAAAAGTCCGTTTTTACGCTGGTTTCTGGATACTGGACAACCCGAAAAAGAAGGGTTTTACGAGGAAGAAGGAGCCGCCAAGGCTCAGGAGCATACGCACCCGTGGTGGAAAGTGATGTGCCTGACGGGTGTGGACTACTTTTCGACGCTGGGCTACCAACCGGGGATCGCGGCGCTGGCTGCCGGAGCGCTGAGTCCGGTCGCCACGCTGGTGCTGGTGTTGGTCACACTGTTCGGGGCGCTGCCCATGTACCGCCGGGTGGCTGCCGAAAGTCCGCACGGCGACGGCAGTATCTCCATGTTGGAGCGTCTGCTCGCCTACTGGCCCAGCAAACTGCTGGTGCTGGCTCTGATCGGCTTTGTTGCCACCGGATTTGTCATTACCATCACGCTCTCGGCGGCAGATGGCGCGGCCCACCTGATCGAAAACCCGTTTCTGAAAACAGCTCTGGAAGGCACGCTGGTTCCGGTTTACCTGAACCTGATTTCCCTGCTGGTCTCCGTATTCCTGTAGGGATTCAAGTAGGCT
>JAQBPF010000303.1 GCA_028287665.1 Deinococcus sp.
CGGCAGTCGGGAGAGCAAGGCCTGAAAATTTCCGCTGAGGGAATAGCCACCTGTGGCTGCTGGCACCACCACCGACTGCAATTCTGCCAATCTCAACTCCTCGTCCCCCACCCGCAGCGTCATCTCCCCTGCTGTCACCGTCAGGGCATGAAAGCTCTGGCCCTGGGTATCGGCCACAAGGTCAGGGCCAGTCAGTCCTTCAAGCACAAAATAAGGGCAGCGGGTCAGGACTTGACTGCGACCTGGTCGAGCGGGCGGGGCCGCTTCTGGTTGGGCGCGGTTGGTTGTGGTCACAGCCGCGCTTTTCTGGAGATGCAGGGCGCGGCCTGCGCTGGC
This sequence comes from Deinococcus sp., assembly GCA_028287665.1. Classification (GTDB taxonomy): domain Bacteria; phylum Deinococcota; class Deinococci; order Deinococcales; family Deinococcaceae; genus Deinococcus. The sequence goes on from JAQBPF010000303.1 coordinate 337, forward strand.
GGGCCGGTCCCAGTCATAGACCCGGTAGGTGGTATCACTGGTCTGCTGCACCTCGTACAGCAAAAGCCCCGGCCCCAGGGCGTGCAGTGTACCGGCGGGCATCATGACGGTGTCGCCCTGCTGCACGGGCCAGCGTTCGGCATACTCCATGACCTCGCCGCGCAAGATGGCCTCTTTCAGAGCTTCAGCAGACGTACCTTCCCGGATGCCAGCGATCAATTCGGCACCTGTATCCGCTTCCAGAATGTGCCACGCCTCGGTTTTACCCAGTTCGCCTGCGCCTTCCAGCTCTGCGGCCTGCTGGTCATTGGGATGCACCTGCACGCTCAACCAATCGGCGCAGTCCAGCAGTTTGATCAGGAGTGGGAAACGCGTGCCCACCGCCTGTGTCCCCAGAACCTGGGCAGGAAAGCGGGCGGCCAGCTCACCCAGGGTCTGCCCCGCGTAAGGGCCGTTTTGAATCGGGTTGCCCTCAAATACTGCCCACGCTTCACCGATGGGGGCGCTGGCGTCTCCCCCGTCCTGGCTCAGGCTGCCCAGGCGCGAGCCGCCCCAGACCCGCTCAGCCAGTCGGGTACCGAGCAACAGAGGTGAAGTGAGAACCGGATCAGATGCAGTCACGCCTTCTATCCTAACCGTCCAGCGTCGCCATCCAAGTCTGGCTCGTCCTCTTCTTGGGAAGGGTCGGCCTCCAAACCTTCTGCACCTGTAAAACGTTTGGTCAACCAGCGGTCAAAGCGTTTCAGGTTCTCGGCCTGCCGGTCATAGGCGGCGTTCAGGTCGCGTAGGCGGCCATGCACCACCCGCAGCCGTTCATCGGAAAGTGGGATGTCGGCCCGCGTCCAGTCGTGCCGGTACACGCCCTCGACGGTATGTGTGGCGCGCCGCAGCCTGACCATATCGGCCACCTCATCCAGCGGCACACCCAGCGCCCGCAGATCCAGAATGTCGCGCAGAAGCCGCATGGCGTAGGGGCCATACAGTGCCCGCCCGGACGCGGTGACCTGATCGGGAGCCAACAGACCCACTTCCGCGTAGTGCATCACGGTGCGGCGCGTGACCCCAGCGGCGCGGGCCAACTCGGCCGTGGTGAAATACGGCACCGGGGCAGGTGCAGCTTCGGTCAAGGCGTAACCACCACTTTGCCGACCACTTCGCGGTCAAGCAGGGCACGCAGGGCTTCGGAGGTCCGCTCCAGCGGGTAGCGGGCACTGATCAGAGGACGGAGGGTGCCGTCCTGGACCCAACCCGCCAACCGTGCCAGATTGGCAGCGTTGCCCCGTGGATTGCGGCGGGCGAACTCCCCCCAAAACACCCCCACCACAGAAGCACCTTTGAGCAGGGGCAAGTTCAGGGGCAATTTGGGCACGCCTCCCGCCGCAAATCCAACCACCAACAAGCGTCCGCCCCAGCCAATGGACCTGAAGGCGGCTTCGGTATAGTCCCCGCCCACCGGATCAAAAATCACATCCGGGCCTTTGCCGTCTGTGAGGGTTTTCAATTCGTCCCGCAGATGGCCGGAGCTGTAATTGATGCCTGCATCGGCCCCGTGTTCCAGGCACAGGCTCACTTTTTCGTCTGTGCCTGCCGCCGCAATTACCCGTGCGCCCATCGCCTTGCCAATCGCCACCGCCGCGAGGCCCACGCCCCCTGCTGCTCCAAGCACCAACAGGGTTTCTCCGGCTTTCAGCACGGCACGGTCAGACAGGGCATGCATGGAGGTGCCGTAGGCCAGGGGCAGGCAGGCCGCCACGTCAAAGTCCATGCCGTCGGGAAGCGGCATCACCGCGTTGGCGGGGGCGATCAGGTGCGAAGCAAATGCGCCTGTTCCCGTGAAGGCGGCCACCCTCTGCCCCACGGTCAGGTGGGTTACGCCCTCCCCCACCGCCTCAATGACCCCAGCCGCCTCGGCTCCGGGCACGAACGGCAACGGTGGGCGTACCTGATACAGGCCCTGCACCATCAGCGCATCCGGGTAATTGACGCCTGCGGCCCGGACCGCCAGCAAAACCTCGCCGGGGCCAGGTGTGGCCACCGGCCGGTCCTGCACGGTCAGGGTTTCGGGTTCGCCAAACGCTTGGCACAGCAGGACTTGGGCCATCTGAACGGGGGTACTTTGGGAAACAGTCATGGAAAACCTCCAGAAGAGCGCGAAGCAGGCGGGAAAAGTGAAGCGCAGGTGGTCCCCAATTTAGCGTGAAGATGTCCGTATGCGTTGCAAATTGACGTGCGCGTACATTCCTGACATGCTACCGCTGAACCCGCAGTCTCCGAATCCAACTCCAGATCTCCCAGAGGTGAAGCTTCTATGGCCCCTTTCCTGAGCAAACGCGACCTGAATTTTCAGCTGTTCGAAGTGCTGAGCAGCGCCGACCTGCCCGCCCGTCCCCGGTTTGCCGGGCAATCTCGCGCCGATTACGAAGACATTCTTGGACTGGCCTACACCGTCGCAGAACGTCACTTTTTGCCTCATGCCCGCGAAGCCGACCTGAACGAGCCACACGTCAAGGGCGGCAAAGTGCAACTGGTGCCCGGCGCACAGCAGGCCGTGAACGCCTTCCGGGAAGCCGGGTTTCTCAGTGCCCACCACGACGAGGAGTTGGGCGGACTACAACTGCCCTGGGTGATCATGCAGGCGGTGATGGCCCACTTTCAGGCCGCCAATATTTCCACGAGTGGCTACCCCTTTTTAACCATTGGCAATGCCAACCTTCAGCGCGAATTTGCCAGTGCAGAGCAGCAGCAAAAATACATGCTGCCCCTGCTGGAAGGCCGCTGGTTTGGCACGATGGCCCTGTCCGAGCCACAGGCGGGATCAGGCCTGGCTGACATCACCACTTCCGCCACCCCCCTCGACGACGGCACCTATTCCATTCGCGGCAGCAAGATGTGGATTTCGGGCGGTGAACACGAACTGTCGGAGAACATCATTCATCTGGTGCTGGCCCGTGTGAAGGGCGCTCCCGCAGGCGTCAAGGGCATCAGCCTGTTTATCGTGCCGCGTTACCGGGTCAACTTGGACGGCAGCCTGGGCGAGTCCAATAACGTTGTTCTGGCAGGGCTCAACCACAAAATGGGGTACCGGGGCACCTCCAACACGCTGCTGAACTTCGGTGAGGGCGGCGACACCATCGGGGAACTGGTGGGCGAGGCGGGACGCGGGCTGGCCTATATGTTCCATATGATGAACGAGGCCCGCATTGGCGTGGGCATGGGCGCGGTCATGCTGGGCTATGCCGGATATATGACCAGTCTGGAGTACGCCCGCGAGCGCAGACAGGGCCGCCCCGCGGCCGACCGCGACCCAGCCAGCCCCCCCATTCCGATCATTCGGCACGCCGACGTGAGGCGTCTGCTGCTGCGGCAAAAAGCCTTTGTGGAAGGTGGCTTGGCCCTGGGACTGTATGCCTCCAGCCTGGTCGACGACCTGAGCACTGGCCCCGAAGACGGCCGCACCGATACAGGGCTCTTGCTGGACCTGCTGACGCCTCTCGTCAAGAGCTGGCCCAGCAAATACAGCCAGGAAGCACTGAGTGACGCCATTCAGGTACTGGGCGGCGCAGGCTACACCCGCGACTATCCGGTGGAGCAGCTGTACCGTGACAACCGGCTTAACCCCATCCACGAGGGCACCGAAGGGATTCAGGGCAACGACCTGTTGGGGCGCAAGCTGACGCAGGCGGGCGGGCGCGGCCTGGACGTATTGCTGGGGCAGATTCAGGCCGATCTGGCAGCCTCGGACGGGTTGGAGGGCGTGGCCGAGATCCGCAACGCACTGACCGCTGCCCTGGCGCAAAACGGCAAGGCCATTCACACGGTTCTGAGCAAGGCCGCCGAACTGGGCCCGGACCTGTTCTTGGCCAACGCCAACAGTGCTCTGGAGATGCTCGGACACACGGTGATCGGTTGGATGTGGCTCAGACAGGCCAATACGGCGGCCCGCGCATTGGCCGGTGCCACCGGCAGCGAGGCCAATTTTTACCGGGGCAAGCTGCACGCCGCACGCTTTTTCGCCGTCTATGAGTTGCCCAAAGTCAAAGCGCACGCTGACCTGTTGGCCAGTGCCGACCGCACCACATTTGACATGCAGGAGGAGTGGTTCTGATGACCGACGGCGTGACCCAAACCCATCCCCAGATTCCTGCTCCCAAGCGCGTTGCTATTGGTGG